>CADCQR010000106.1 GCA_902803685.1 uncultured Erysipelotrichaceae bacterium | reverse complement strand
TATGAATGAATTGGAACAAGCAGGATTAATAGAGCCATCAATCTATGGTTCCAATGAAGCACAAAAAGTTAGAGCAATGACAAGTTTAGCAAATACAACTGGAGAAAGGCTAAGATATCGGTTACCAATCGATATAAATGAATACAAGCAACTTACGGACGAGACAGATAAAGCAAGACAAGGGAGTGTAATAAAATCTGTGTAAATGGTACTTTCCATGATTAGAAGTAAGTTTTAAACTTGCTTCTTTTACTATCTAAATAATAGCATAAAGAACAGAATTACCTGTTCTTTTGTTATACTTCCACACTTACTATACTTCCAATATTCGTTTTATTTACTAATATTCTATTATTAATTCTACTCATAAGTTCTGAAACATGAGAAATAACACCTACTAGTTTATCATTACTAGACAAATCAGCTAATATATTTAAAGCTTGATTTAGTGAATCAGCATCTAAAGATCCAAATCCTTCATCAATAAATAGAGAATCAATCTTAATTCCCCCTCTACTATTACTAATAGAATCACTTAATCCAAGAGCCAATGCTAAAGAGGCTTTAAATTTCTCACCCCCGGATAAAGACGCAACATCCCTTTCTTTCCCAGTGTATGAATCAAATATAGAAAAATCTAATCCTGTTTTAACATTTAATTTAACTTCTGTTGCTTTTCGCTTCAATTCATATCTACTATCTGTCATTTTTATTAATCGCTTATTAGCTTCTACTAAGACATTTTGCATAAAATATGATTGGACATAATTTTCGAAAGTTATTCTTTGTTTTCCCGTTAGTAAGCCATTAGCAGTATCACTTAATACTTTAATAACATCATATTCACTTTGATTCTTTTTATTTTCCTTTAAGTATCTTTCAATATTAGTAGTAGATGATTTAAGTTTTTCTAATGTGGCATTTAGTTTAGTATACATATCATCTAATCGTTTATATTCTTCGTTTATTGTGGTTAATTGTTTTTCCATTTCAGATAAATCAATAACTTTTTTGTCCTTAACATCTTGTTCTAGTAACTTTATTGTTGACTCTAGAGCTTTTTTAGTATTATCAAAATATTCAATTTTAGATTTCAAATCTGCTAATGCAAATCTATCTAATTTCTTACTTATATAATCTTCATAGTTTGTATTGTTATCTTTATATAGACTGTCTAACTTTCTTTCATATTTCTTAATATTCTCTTCTAATATTTTAATATCATCAGTAAATATTTTAATGTTATCTTTATAGCTCTTAATGTCAGACATTAGGCATTGCCTTTCTTTAGATATCTTCTTAAATTGATTATCTAAATTATATTTTTCTTTTTTCTTTTCTTCAATTACTTCGATATTTTTATTTTTTTCAAGACTAACATTGGTACTTTTAGAAATGTTGTATTCTTTTATCGTTCTGTGAATTTGTTCCATCGTTGCTTCTTTTGTCTTCCGCAAATTATCAATATTCTTCAATTGCTTTTCGGCTTGTTCTAAGTCTGCTTTAGTATATTCACATTCCATTGCAACAGCCTTTCTAGGGTGGTCTTTTGACCCGCATACTGGGCACTCTTCTCCATCGATTAAGGTATCAGCAATTTCAACTGATATATTCAAATAATATTTTCTTTTGATATTTTCATATAAAATATTTTGCTTATCATAACTATCACACATTTCCTCATAATCTTTTTCAATAATATTTAGTTCTGATATTTTATTTAAATACTCATCATAAGTTTTATTCTTATTTAATAAATTGTTAAGCTCATTATTTAACTTATCTAAATTTATAGAATAATTATCTAGTTCATTAAACAGTTCTTCTTTTTCTTTGTATTCTTTTTCTTTAAGCTCTAATGCTTTTTTATCTTTAGCCATCCTATTTTTCTTGCTATCTAATGACTCTCTATCTTTTTCTAAAGAATTTAATACCGTTGTAATAGGACTTACAATCTTAATATTATAATCATATTTTTCTTTTTCCTCTTTAATATTTGAATTTGATAAAATTAATTGATTTAATTTTTCTATAGCTTCCTGGTAAGTTAAAATATCTTTATTAATTTTATTTAAATTAGCTAATTCTGTAGCTAACTTTGTCTTTTCTTCATTCTTTTTATCTCTCTCAATTTTTATTTGTAATACATTATTATTATCTTCTTTAATTTTATTATTTAAAGTAGAAATGGTTTCATCGTCATTTAATCCAAATACATCAATTATTTGCTGTAAATTTTTCTTTTCTGTATCAATTTTATCTTTTACTTTTTCAACTTCTTCTTTTTTTAGTAGCATTTTAGATTTTAGTTTTGTTTGTAATGTATCATAAATTTCAGTTCCAAATATCTTTCTAAAGATTGTTGTCTTTTCCTCTGAACTTGCTAATAGAAATTTTGAAAATTCTCCCTGGGATAGCATTGCTACTTGCCTAAATTGTTTGTAATCTAAACCAATTAATTCTTCTATTTGGTTTGTTACATCTGTTACCTTGGTTATAATTTTTCCGTCTAAATTTATTTCTGCTGTCGGGGCTTGCTTAGTTTCTCCTGAACCGGTCTTTTTTCTTCTTGTGTATTCTGGACTTCGTCTTACTTCATATAATTTATTTTTATAATAAAATTCCAAATCAACAAAAGTATCAGTAGAGGGCAAAGCCCAATCACTGCGTAATGAATTAGCTGTTCTTTTTTCATTAGAGGTCTGTCCATATAAAGCATAACAGATAGCATCAAAAATGGTAGTTTTACCGGCACCAGTATCACCAGCTATTAATAATAGCCCTTTATCAATTTTTTCTTTTTCAAAATCTATAACAACTTTATCTTTAAAAGGGCCAAATGCTTGGAGAGTTAATCTCTTTAATTGCATATCACTTATCCTCCTCTAAAGAATCAATAACATTTTTTATGTATTGTATTTCTTCTTTTGTCATATTTCTACCGTTTTGCTGATTAAAGAAAGAAGCGAATAAATCATAAGGCGATGCATCTTCCGTGACTTCATTTAATAAAATTGTATCATTAGATTCATATTTATTAATGAATACTAGAGAAATTGCATTTTTAAATCTCCGCCTTATTTTCTCCATTGGAGAAATAATGGTATTTTCATCTTCTAATTCAACTTTGATGATATCATCACTGGGCTTCATATTCATAATCTCTTCAAAAGTTCCTCTTAATACTTGCATATTTCGAAGTGGCTTTAATTCTAACAATTGTATATTTTCAATATCATCCGTGTCAATTATTACCACACTTTTTTTGTCAGTTGCCTCACTAAAAGAATACTTTAAAGGCGTCCCTGAATATCTAACGGTATTTCTTTTTATTTTCTGCGGTCTATGAATATGCCCCAAGGCAACGTAATCAAATTCGTCTAATAAATTTACATCTATTGCATCTAATGTTCCAACATTATTTAACGAGATACTTTCAGACTCACATTGCTCAGGGAGCTTTCCATCCCACATTATAAACTGATGAGCAAGCAAAATGTTCTTCTTACTTTTATCAATGTTCTCTCTTTTTAAAATCCATTGTAACATATCGTTAGAGTTATTAATGTTCGCATACTCTTTTTCAGACATATAAGGTTTTAAATGAAATGGTTTTAAAAAAGGTAATAAATAGAAATCAACATCTTCAATACCTATTTTCTCAATTTTACCCTCATATGAAGTTACAATATTAATATTAAACTCATTAAATATTTGAGAGCCGTAAGATAATCTCTCATTAGAATCATGGTTACCACTAGTAACTAAAACTCGTACATTCATTTTTGATAAATTAGTTAAAAACTTATCAAATAACAAACTAGCTTCTATGCTAGGAATACTTTTATCATAAATATCTCCAGGTATCATTACAACATCTATTTTTTTATCTTGAACAACTTTAACTATCTCATCAAGAATATATCTTTGATCTTCATAGAAAGATTCATCTAACAAATTTTTACCTAAATGCAAATCACTAGTGTGTAATAGCTTCATAAAATCACTCCTATATTTATATATGTAAAAAATAATTTTTATCTAAATTATTTACTCTTTGTTCATAAAGAAATTATAACACTTTTATTAATCCAATAATATCTTAACAAAGTATAATTATTTATCATGCTATATATCTTTTAAACTTTGGCGTAAAAAAAAGAGACTGAGCTACAATCTCTTATGCAAAATATATAAAATAACTAGTGAATATTTTATGAGTATATTGTTGAAAAGGCACTTATCAGCATAATAAACAGAACTATAAAAACAATGATAATCAAGCCATAACCAATAAGTACCGTAATGCCATATGACTTATACTGTTTTTTTGTAAGAGATAATATGGCCAAGACAATGAAAACAATAAAAAGTGGGGGAAGAAAAACAGTTATAATTACTGAAAAAATTCCCAAAATGCATGAAATCGTCTTATATTTATTTTCCTCTTGTATTACCTGATTAATACCTGCTGATTGATTGCTATTCTTAAAATTAAATAGATTAAAGCCACAGTTTAAGCAAAAATGATTATCTTGCTCGTTTTCTTTACCGCATTCTGGGCAATAAAATACATCTTTTTTCACCTGAACCTGATTTTGTTCAATATTTTCCGGTACTAAAGTTTGTGGTGCAACTACCTGGTTAGTATTACTATTTGTATTAAGCAAATCGAAACCACAATTTAGACAAAAATGATTATCTTTCTCATTCTCTTTACCACACTCTGGGCAACAACAAAGATTCTCTTTTACACTCGTTCCTTCCATTTTTTTACTCCTTCCTATCTTAACTAAAATGTATAACTTTTTTTACTAAGTCAGCTTTTCCACTTAACTATATAATCAATTTCATTATCATTATACAAAAAAAGATTAATTTTTTCCATTCGATTTATTAAAAGAAAATATATTATATGCGAAATAATGTCTAACGATATAAATTTGTAAAATAATTGTCTTTTTATTGACCAAAATCAAAAACAATTTTATTCTTAAGTTGAAGGTAGGTGTTAAAAAATGACAAAGCGTATAAGAAACTTTGATTTGAAATGGTTTAATGAATCAATGAGGCAATTGGGCGATAGTCCAATTACTTTATCAAAAACACAATATAGAAAACCTGAGACTTCTAAAAATGGTTTGTTGAAAACGAGTCTATTTAAGACTGGTGGTACTAAGGGAGATATGTATACAAAACAAATTCTTGATTTGATATTACAAAATGGCACACTCGATACCAATCCACGTCCTGTATATAAAGATAGGTATGAGGGAGCAAGATACATACCTGAAAAAAGAATGATTATAACTAAAAATAACGAAGAAGTATATCTTAGTGAAAATGATCAATTACACGAATCTGAAAATTGTATAGAAGTATGTGTTCCTGCGCATACCTTAAGTGTTAATACAGGTGTTGAATGTACTTACGATTTATCTAAAGGAGAAAGTCCTTTAATAACACTTAGACCTATTGCTACTGAAGCGTCATTAGCAGAAATATTATGGATATATCAGCAACAAAGTAATGATTTAGTAAAATTCGATGAATTGCTTGGAAAAAGTACCTGGGATAAAGATGGAGTTATTCATAATTGGTGGGAAGAATGGGCTTTAAGAGATAAAGATGGTAATTACATTTTAAATGAGGATTGTCACCCTACAATAGGTGCTTGTTATGGTGAGACTGTAAGGAGAAGAGATTTTATTAATAATCTAATAAATGGATTAAAGACAAATCCATTCGGTAGAAGACAGATTATTGATATGTGGCAAGTAGATGATTTTAAGGAACCACATGGATTAAAACCTTGTGCTTATAATACAACTTGGAACATAAGACACGATAGAGATGGAGAATATTATTTAGATATGACACTTACGCAAAGATCAAGTGACTTTGCAACTGCAGGCTGTATTAATCAGACGCAATATGCTGCCCTACTCACAATGATTGCAAAAGAAATTGGAGTAAGGCCTGGAAGATTTACTTGGAAACCTGTAAACGTCCAAATATATGATAGGCATATCAAGCAAGCTATAGAAATGCTAGAACGTGAACCTGTCAATTGTAATCCAACAATTACTACAGCTGATAAAAGTTTTTACGAATTAGAGCCAAGGGATATAAAAATAGAAGGTTATCCAAAACAATTAATAAAGGAAAGGAATCCTCAACTAAAATTTGAGTTAGGTATCTAATATGAAAAATGTAACCATGATTGCTGCAGTGGGTAGCAATTTAGAAATAGGAAGATACAATAAGTTAATCTGGCCAATTAAAGAAGATTTACGTTTTTTTAAAGAACAAACAATGAATAAACCAATGTTGATGGGATATAAAACATTTTTCTCATTACGTGGTGGTAAACCACTACCTGGAAGACAACATATCATTCTAACACATAATAATACTTCTTTGTTACAAGAAGACTCCCAAATAAAACTGGTGCGTTCAATAGACGAGGCACTAAGATTTATTGAAGAATATAAAGACGAAATAATGGTAATTGGTGGAGCTTCTATTTATAAACAAATGCTACAATATGCAGAAAAATTAGTCCTAACGGAGATAGATCAAACAAAAGATGATGCTGATGCTTTTTTCCCAGCTTTTGACAAAAATGATTGGACTTGTGAACAAATTGGAGATGTGCATTATGCAGATGATATAGAGGAACCAATGACATATAAACATTTAGTATATACAAGAAAATAACTTACGACAAATACCATTTAACAGTATCAGTACAAAAGCATGATAGAATCCTTATTTTATATGGAATACTTTTTTGTATACATTTGACTTTACAGTAGATATTACTTAAAACAAATTATATTTAACTATAGACGTACTAAAAATTATCCATAATTTTATAATTTGATTAATTTAAACTGGCAAGTCATTATAAATTTACACTATTTTTGTAAAATTTAAAACTTTTTCAATTCACGTTAAAACTTTTTCATGCCTTTTGTCCTGTAACAGTATTGCCAATAATCAATATATATATATAATATTATTGTATTATTATTTATAGGAGGTTTTATATATGTCTAATAGTACTGCAGATGACGTCAAAAAATTCTTTGCTGGCATTGGTGACGGCTTAAAAAGGGGTGGTGATGACCTTGTTGGGAGACAAGTCGCAACAGATGGATATGTAGCTTTTAGAAAAGAAGCTGCCATGGAATTATTTATGAAAGATCATGCAGATTGGAAATGCATCTTTAAAGATGGAGAATATCGTTTTTATCCACCGACAAAGGACTCTATAGCAAATCGTATTAAAAGTAAATTTGAAGAAACTAAGAAAAATGATAATCGTCCAACTCGTATATCAATTAAGATTGAT
>CADCQR010000105.1 GCA_902803685.1 uncultured Erysipelotrichaceae bacterium | reverse complement strand
TATAATCAGACTTATTTCAGCTTTTTAATTAAAAACGGAATTTCAAATGAAAATTAACGATTGCCTTAGAATCTGTCTGGTACTATGGACTTTAATTTGCTAATTTGATACAATGTTAATCAGGGTGAATTATATTATGAAAACATTAGAATACTTATACAATGGTATTGGTAGTGATACCATGATAAAAGCTATAAAAATAAATTCTAAAGAAGTAGAACCTGGGGATTTATTTGTATGTACAAAAGGAGTTACTGTCGACAGACATGATTTTATTGACGAAGCTATTAAAAATGGGGCAGCTGCCATTGTGGTATCTAGAGATGGTATTAGAAAAAATGTCCCGGTAATTAAAGTTCCAGACACGAATAGGGAAATGCCGTATCTATGTCAAAAGTTTTATGATTATCCGGATAAAAAAATGAAAATGATAGGGGTAACAGGTACAGATGGTAAAACCTCAACAGCAACAATTGTTCAAACTCTAATTGGTCCTGATAAATGTGGCTATATTGGAACTAATGGTAGAAGCTGTGCTAGATTTTCAGCCGATAGCCCAAATACAACACCAGATGCACATTATTTGTATTCCTTTTTAGATGAATTTGTAGAAAGCGGTTGCAAATACACGGCATTGGAGGCAAGCAGCGAGGCGTTTTTTAGAGGTAGATTAATCGCAACAGAATTTGATGTATCTGCAATTACTAATATTACATCAGAGCATTTAAATACTCATGGATCTTTTGAAAACTATTTAAACTGTAAGCTAGAACTATTTAGAAATACCAAAAAAGATGGCTATTCAATTTTAAATCATGATGATACTTATTATGAAGATGAACGTAAGGCTTGTGTTGCGAATGTTTTGACATATGGTCAGGGTGAAGATAACGATTTACAGATCAAAGATTATAAGATACATTCTACTTATACGGATATAACATTTAAATATAAGAATGAAGAATATAAAGTAAATAGCCCGTTATTAGGAGATTTTAATGTATATAACCTAGCTTGTGGTTTATTAATATGTTTATCACAAGGTTTTAAATTCGATTCTTTAATTGAAAATATAAAAAATATAAAAGTTAGTGGAAGACTTGAAATGTTAAAGACAAAAACGCCATATTATGTAATGGTTGATTATGCCCATACGCCAATTGGAATATCAAAGCTTTTGAATTTTATTCATACTCTTGATATAAATAGATCTATTGTCGTTATAGGTCAGGCAGGTGAACGAGATTATTTAAAGAGACCAAAGGTTGGAAACGTTGTTGTGGAAAATGCTTCTTACGCCATATTTACATATGAAGATCCACGAAGCGAAGATCCGGCAGCTATTTGTGAAGACATTATAAAAGAGTTGAAAGAGACACATAATAATTATGAGATTGTTATAGATAGAAGAACTGCAATTCAAAAAGCAGTTGATATGGCTGAAGAAAAAGATATAGTATTAATTCTTGGAAAAGGTAATGAAACATACGAAAAACTAAAAACAGAAACTATTTACTTTAATGATATTGAAGAGGCATATCAAGCAGTAGCAAATAGGGAAATAAGAGAAGGGTCTACTAATTAGGACTCTTTTCACTATATAAAGAGAAGGGATAATTTGATAAAAAAAATAATAAAACTATTTCTAATTGTTACTTGGATGGGAATTATATTTTCATTTTCTCAAGATAATGGTAATGATTCTGAGAAAAAAAGTGATTCCATAATTTTAACTATATATAAGATATTTGATAAAAGACCATTAACAGAAGATAAAAAACGTATTCTTATAGACAGGTTTGTATATCCTGTAAGAAAGCTGGCTCATTTTAGTGAATATTTAATATTAGGTATACTAGTTATAAGTTTTATTAGTGAATTTAAACAAATAGAATTAAAATATATTATTATTTCTATATTAGTATGTTGCCTATATGCAGTATCTGATGAGATACATCAGTTGTTTGTAGCTAACCGCTCAGGGAAAATAACTGATGTTATAATAGATACATTTGGTAGTTCAACAGGAATATTAATATATGATATGATAAAAAAGATAAGAAGGAGAAAGAATAATGAATAAGAAGAAACAATTAGCAAAAAATACTATTATTATTTTCTTAGGAAAATTATGTACCCAACTTATTTCTTTCTTCCTGTTACCTCTTTATACTGGCTATCTAACAACAGCTCAATATGGTACAGTAGATTTAATAACTACTTATGTAACTTTGCTTGTTCCATTAATAACTTTAGAATTAGAGATGAGTATCTTTAGATGGCTAGTAGATTCTAGAGAAAAAAAGGATAAAGAAAAAGAACTTATTACTAATAACTTTACCGTCTTATCAGTTGGTTTAACATTATTCACTATACTTTATATTATAGCAACAACCTTCTTTAAGATAAAATATCGCTGGCTTATTTTAATAGATATAATAGTATGTACAATTTCTGGTAATTTACTTCAAGTTGCCCGTGGTTTTGGCAAGACGTTGGACTATTCAATAAGTTGTATAATAACTGGTATAACAACTATATTATCAAATATTATTTTGATTGTTTTCTTAGGATTAAGAGCAGATGGAATGATTATTTCTATGGCTATTGCTAATGGATTATGTTCTTTATACTTATTCTTAAGATTAAAACT
>CADCQR010000104.1 GCA_902803685.1 uncultured Erysipelotrichaceae bacterium | reverse complement strand
TTAAGAAGATGATAAATATGAAACAATAGCTTATTAATCTTAAAAAGTATAATATACATATTGATATGGTTCTTAATTCGGTATAAAATATATTCGCAGGTGATAAATATGGATTATTTGACAGTTAAACAAGTATCAGAGAAATGGAATGTTAGTGAAAGAAGAGTTATCAATTTAATTAAGCAAAATAGAATACCTGGAGCTTATAAGAATGGTATGTGTTGGTGCATTCCTAAAGATGCACATAAGCCGAATGATAAAAGGCAATCACTTTTTAAAAAAGAGAATGATAAAAAATTAATTGTTATTGCTGGTATTAATTCAGATATTGGTAAAGAATTAAGTACCATTTTGTTAGCTTCTGGGTATAGAATCATTGGACTTTATCAAAAAGAAAGTAAAGTTGATAAAGCATTGTATAAAGAGGGAATTATATTAAAAGAAGTTGATTACTTTGATAGATGTAATCTTTTAAATACGATAAACGAAATACAAGAAGATGTTTTTGGCTTTGTATTTATGGAAATATATTTTAATTTAGAAGATACATTAGATTTTGATTATGATAAGTTTGAGGATAGCTACAGAGTAAATGTATTTGCGGCTAATCTATTAGTTAGAGAAATTGTAAAAAAAATGAATTATGAATCTAGCATAGTAATAGTAAATAGTATAGAAGCTTATCGTGGCTCTTTTGGAGCATCTGCATATGCTTCAGCGCAGGCAGCAAAGGTAAATTTGGTTCAGACTTTTGCCAATATATTTACAGAAATGTACGGAATAAGAATTAACTCTGTCATGGCAGGCTGGATTGGTGGAGTTATGGAAACCGATGATACTTTTAATAAAGCAAAAGATTCTATACCAATGAAAAGACTTGGTTATCCGTATGAAATTGCTGACGATATATATTTAATGCTTACTAGACATAAATATACAAATGGTAGTTCTCTAGTATCTGATGGTGGATATTTATCAATGGATTCGCAGTCTAGAACGGAGGATTTAGATTCTGGTAAGTTTTATAAAATATTGGATAGATACTTTTCTGATACTAAGAAGGGCTCTAGGATGTGGATAACCTCAACAATGATGGAAAATGAATGGAATGAAGAACCATCAGAAAGAAAATTTATTCAAAGTAATTTTGATGCGGCTGATCGCGGTGTTGATATAGAAAGAATATTCATATTTAACAAAAAGGATGCTGAAAAATATAAGAATAATCCATATATAAAAAGATATTTGGCTAGTAATTTAATAAAAAGTAAATTTGTTGATTTGGAGAATTTAAAAAAATCTAATTCAGCACTTCTAGATACTGTTGGTAATGGTTGGATTGGCATAGATAATTATGCTTTGCTTGTGGATTTGCCAAGTGATGGAAGTTCGAGAGGATATGTTACTTTAAATAAAATGAAAATAAAAAAAGCTAGGGAAACTTTTAAAAAACTACAGGAAATAGCTGTGCCATTAAAAGAAATAATAAAATAATTATTTTATTAGATTCCTAAATATTATATAGTTAATATATAATATAGAATATTCTTACAATTAGGAGATGTCTATGAGAGAAACTTTAATTAATAATTTTCTAAGAATATCAGAGATTCCCAGGAAATCTGGATGCGAAGAAAAGATTGCTGACTTTTTTGTTAGTGTGGCAAAAAATAATAACTTATATTATTTTAAAGATGAAAACAATAATGTATTAATTAGGAAAAAAGGATCTATCAATTCAGTGCCAATTGCGTTACAAGCTCATTTGGACATGGTGTGTGTTAAAAGACGTGGTAGTAATCATGATTTTTCTTGTAATGGAATTAGAGTAATCATTGTCGGTGATAAAGTGACAGCAAAAGATACTTCACTTGGCGCTGATCAAGGGGTAGGGCTAGCAATAATGCTTACACTTATGGAAGATAATACTTTAAAACATCCAGATTTAGAGTTTTTGTTGACTGTTGAAGAAGAAACAACGTTTAAGGAGGCAGTGACATTTCCATATTCACTGGTTGAAAGTAAAAGGTTAATTAATTTAGATAATTCGAAAGATAATACTGTTATTACTGAATCAGACGGAGATATATTAAATAGATATACGTTTATAGAAAAACAAATTAGAGTTGATTTACCTAGTTATAGAATATCTATAGATGGTTTTCCTGGTGGTAATTCTGGCGATAATATAGAACTATCCGAGACAAATGCTATAACAACAATGGCAAAAATATTACATGGAAAAGATATTCTCTTAAAAAGCATCAATGGAGGAAATTTTGAAAATGATTTGGCATCAAGCTGTGAAGTTGTTATAAGTACAACCCTTGATGTAGAAGAAATGTTCAAAGATTTTAACTCTAAAATAGAGAAAATAGATAATAAATTTTGTTTTTCTAGTGAAGATACAGAAAATATTATAGATGAAATATTAGGATTAAAATGTGGATATATATCAGATAATAATGCATCTGGAAATATTGGAATAATAGAAACTAAAGCAAATGTTATAAATATTTATTATATAATTAGGTGTATAGATGAGAAAAAATTGGAAAATATAAGTAACAAAAGTAAAAAATTACATAATCATTTTATAGTTGCTGAAATATATAGGGACTCAGCATGGAGAAAAATCAAAAAGTCAGAGCTACTAAATAGGTATAAAAGTGTATATTTTAATGAGTATAATGAATATCCAAAAGAAGAAATTGGTCATGGTGGAACAGAATGCTCAGCAATAAAAAAACGAATAGATGGATTAGATATAATATCTATTGGTGCTAATATGGAAAAATTTCATACGACAGAAGAAGTAACATATATTGATTCTTGGATAAAAGTTTATAATTTACTAGTAAAATTATTAGATGTTTTGTAATAATATATTTAAAATGATTTATGTACTATTCTTTACATGTTATTTACAAACAATCAATTACAGAATATTGTTGATGTATGCAATTAGCTTGAGTAGCCGTTAAATTATTTTTACATATGATATTAATAACGGACATTATATATCTCATAATATAATAAAAAAGGCAATCTTAGCATAAGCTACATTGCCTTTTTGTTTTCTGCATTTTCTATATTTTGTTGTTTAGCTTCGCTGTTCATTTGTTCTAATTCATCAGAATGTGAAGTTATATTGTGAGATCTATCATTTTTCATTTGCACTGTTTGTGAATATTTTTTGCAATCACCAGAAATTGCATCCAAATATTGTTTTGCTCCATCGATATTACCGCTTTCAATCATTTCATATACTACAGCGGCAAAACCTGTAGTAGGTGGTAAGTGTGTATCTCTAGTCCATCTTGTTAATTCTGCCATTCCATTATTTCTCATGTATTGAATTATTTCTGGGTGAGTGAAGCTAGCGGCAAATGAATTGGTATCTTTAATTGAGGCTAAAACACTTAGTTTATCCCAAGCTTCAGATGGATATTGTTCTCTATTTCCATATTCTCTTGCTGTTCTATTAATATTTACGATAGCATCAGCCACTTCACCAGAATAGAATACTTTTAAGTCTTCAGGCCATATTTCTTTTTTTTCTAGGCCATCATTTATTGTATTAATAAAGTCCTCAAAATAAGAACTATCGTTGCCATATGCAATGATTGATTTTACTAAATCAAAGTCCTTTAGTATTTCTATTGTTTTACCTAACTTAGCTATATGTGATGTTTCATTAAAATAATTTTCAATAAATGCATTTGTTTTTTCCTTAACGTTGTTATAATTATTAACATTAACTGAATCTTCTTTTTCAGGTATTCTTCCCATTCCATTTAAAATTACGGCATCATTAAAATCTTGGGTACCAGGTTCAAAGCCATCTGCTATTAATTCTTCAAATCCTTCTTGTGTCATGTGATAATCATCTGCTGTATATTCCTTTGCTTCCTCAACTGTTTTATCATTGGCAAAAGAAAATTCACTTGAATTCTTTGCATTAGAATATTTAATACTATAGTTAGACATAGATGATAAATATTCTTTAGCTGCATCAACATTACCACTTTCTAATAATTCTGATATTACTGTAGCGAAGCCATCAACAGGAATTTCTGTGTTATAACACCAACCAGTTAAATTAGTGTTTCTCTTATCTGACATAGCTTGTAATATTTCTGGCTGAGTAAAGGATGCTGCAAAAGCTTTTGAATCTTTTATTTTAGAAAGATAACTAAGTTTCTCTAAAATTTCAGTTTGATTAGCATCTCTACCAGCATATCTTTTCGCTGTTTGATCCATATTTATAATTGATTTTGCAATTTTACCAGAAGTAAATATCTCTAGGTCTTTAGCAGATATTTCTTTTTTATCTAATCCCTCATTAACTAAATCAATAAGAGCCTGGAAGTAACGATTATCACTACTATAGGCAATTATTGCCATTACTAAATCTTGATTTTTTAATATATCATTTATTGAACCTAAACCTTTTATTTGTTGTTTCAAAATATCATAATTGTTAGGTGTAGTAACAGTTTTTTTACTTACTGTTGGCTGAGGTTGTGGCTGTTTAGTTATTGTTGGTTGAGGTTGTGGTCTTTGAGTTATTGTTGGTTGAGGTTGCGGCCTTTGTGTTATTGTAGGTTGAGGCTGTGGCTTTTGAGTTGCTGTTTGTTTAGGTTGTGACTGTTGGACTACTGTTGGCTGAGGCTGTGGCCTTTGAGCCATTGTTAGCTGAGGTTGCGGCTGTTGGACTACTGTTGGTTGAGGTTGCGGCCTTTGAGTTGCTGTTTGTTTAGGTTGTGACCGTTGGACTACTGTTGGCTGAGGTTGCGGTTTTTGAGTTATTGTTGGTTGAGGTCTATTAAGAGATGCATCCTGTTGTTGTTTTGCGAATGCCATAATTTTTTCTCTTGCCTTTATATCAAGGCAAAATCTATCGCTATCAATCCCGTATTGTTTAGTATTATTTTTAATTTCTGATTGAACTGCTCGTATGAAACTAGGATCATTTTTAGAAATATTTTTTGATAATTCTTGAATAACTTCTTCCAAATAATGACCTCTAAATGTTATTTTTTTCCCATTTCTAACATTCATTTCTATTTCATCCATATCCTTGTAACTACCATTACATATTTTAGGTAAATCATTTCTGAAGCTATTTTTTAATACATTATATACATTTTGTTTAAATTGTGGAGATTTAATATCTTTTAATGTATATCCCAAGAGATCATTTACAGTTTTCGGATTATAAGTTGTACCATTTGCTTGAGCAGCTTTTTTATCATCTCTTTCATATGATAAATATCTTGTTTCTAATTCTGAGATTAACTTTTCTGTTGATTTCATTGCTATAAGTTCTTGAAAATTTAATTTTTGTCCCTGATAAGTTACTTGTAAATTCCGATGAT
>CADCQR010000103.1 GCA_902803685.1 uncultured Erysipelotrichaceae bacterium | reverse complement strand
GACTCTATAGCAAATCGTATTAAAAGTAAATTTGAAGAAACTAAGAAAAATGATAATCGTCCAACTCGTATATCAATTAAGATTGATGGTGACATATGCCACTATCAATTGGTAGTGCTAAATAAATATCTACAGCTTGGTGAACCAGAAATTATAAAACAGGAAGAAACGATGAGTAGTAAGGATATGATGGAAATATTTCAAGATTTATTAATCATGACATGTGATGGACTTCCTTTTGATGACCAAGACAAAGGGGAGTATATCAGATATGATGCTGTTAATGGTAATGAATTGACAATTAGCGGCATGAACGAAGAACAACGTGCTTTTATAAAGCATGTACAAGAGTTAGTTGATATGAGCTTCCAACAACCAACTGATGGTAATGCACAAGGTCATGCAAAGAAATAAATATAATAAAATACATTATCAAAGAGTATGTAAAACATCTGTGTAAATGATATCCATACATGATTAGAAGCAAGCTTTATAACTTGCTCATTTTTGTTTTATAAATAATACATATATCTTCTAATTGTCAAAGAACTAAATTATACCATCAAACATTATAGATAATTCTGATAGAATTGTACCCAAATTTCATGCTTGATTCTTTTTTTGATGTATTTTTGGTTGGTAAATATAAGCATTTTAGTAAGGACATATCTATTGGAAATACCGATTTGGTTTTGGTATATTTCTAAACCGACTATTTAAAGATTCTATGGTATTAGTTGTATACATTATTTTTCTAAATAAATCTGAAAATTGAAAGAATGAATAAATTGTATCCAAGTTTTCTTCCAGTGTTTTAAATGAAACTAAATATTTATCTTTCCATTTATTTTTTCCTCCTATAATTTTTCATATGCTTTCCTTTCATTTTGTGAATTATATATTTATCTTAAATCTCTAGTAAATTCTTTCAGGTCTTTATAATTTGCATATTTAACTGAATTTCTAATCATGTGTACTATACATCTTTGTTGTATTGTCTTAAGAAATGCTTTATTAATGTCATCTTTAATTTTTGTTAAGTTATCACTGCAGATTATTAATAATTTTTTATGTCTCTTTGTTTTAACTCATTTAAGACGCCTAACTAATATTTTGCTGATTCATTTTCACCAATCAATATTCCAATTATTTCTTTAAATCCTTTGGCATTAATTTCTAATACTACATATAATACTTTTTTAACGACCCTATTATCTTCTCCAACACTAAAATGGACTGCATCTATGAATACAAATGGATAAACTTCATCTAAATAGTCTTTTTTGCCATTCTTTTATTTCTGGTATTATTGATAAGTTATATTACCAACCATTGTGGTTGATATTTCTATACCATATAAATCATGTATTTGTTCATTTATTCTCGTGTAGTTAAGCCTCTACCATATAATGAAATAATTTTATCATCTATACCAGGATACATCTCTAGTGTTTTTAGGTACTAATTGAGGCTCAAATCCACCATTTCTATCTCTTGGCATTTCAAATTCAAATTATCCAAATTCACTTTTTAAAGTCTTCTTCGTAGAACCATTTCTATAATTAGTTTTTTCACTTTTTATCATATTTAGAAATTCCATAGCTGAGTCAAATTCTACATTCATAATTTCCTGTAGTGCACCTTTAAACATATCTTTTAAGGCACTTGATAAAGCCTGTGCTTAATATCATAATTGTCTTGTATTAGTTTTAACATTTCTTTTTCTTGATTATTTTCTTTCATAATAAAAATCTCTCCATTTCTTTTACTTTACGGTGGAAAGATTTTCTATTTACATACGCTCATCATTTGACGTGTTTTATTTATTATGTAATTATTTATAGAATTTTTCTACTTTCGTTTTGTAATAATACCCTTTTCTATTAAAGCAACTTCTAAATACTGTCCATTTTTCAACCATATAACATTATCATCTTCTTTAGGATAATCGCGATAATATACATCCGTTATTTTAGAAATTAAATCTTCGGTGTTTCCACGTTTTCTACTTCGTTCAACACTCTCTTCCAACATACTCTCTTCAGGCCAAACTACCAAATAGCTAACATTATTTTTGCGTAATAATTCTATAACTTCTGGCTTTGTTGCAAATAACACAATATTACCTTTTTTATGATTGGATAAAAGCTCATTATAATAATTTAGATGATAATCTGGATTCTTGACTCTATTTTTAAGCCATTTTCTCTTCTCCACTGGGATTTGTTTTAGTTTCTCATCTATTATATATTCAAAGCTAGTACTTTCTAAATCTATCACATTACCATATTTCTTGGCTAATGTTGATTTCCCAATTGCTTTAAATCCTCCAATTAATATACCATAATTATTCATAAATTGCCTCACTATTGATTTCAAAAAACGATTTAAATATTATTTTCTTTAAGATAATTAATAATTTCAATAAAAATAGGATCGTCAATATATTTGTCCCTATCAAATTCAATCCAAGCATTAGAAATACTATTTTCGCCAGCAAGGGCCTTTCTAACATCCTGATTATCAAGAATAGGATTATTAGGTTGATTATTCAAATCAAAGCAGCCTTCTTGGTCATATAATTTCATTTGAATATTACACTCTAATTTATCACAATGATAAGCGAATCGGGCTTCCTCAGTCTTTCTTTCATTATATTCATCCAACAAACTTGATATTTCTTCTTTTCCTAAAAAATCTTTAAGAATAAATTCTGTTGCTGCTTTTCCCTTTATCAATTTATCGGTATCAGTAATTTCATAAAAGGCCAAATCACCTATTTCTATTTCCTCTAACTCATGAACAGCAAGCATATAAATTATCTTTTTTATATCTAATTTATATTTAAATTGATAATAAATGGCTATTGCCAGCATCTGAACTCCATAAATGTGTTCTGCAACGCTCTCTATTCTAGGTCTATTTGCATTCCACACCAGTGGACCCTTTCTAATTGTATCCTTTAACCGACTACATAAGGTATAAAAAGAAACAGCTTCTTTTATTATTTCATACATGTCAATCACTCCAATAATATTATAACATAATATGCAACATACGAACGCACTTATACAAAAAAATAATCAAGCTTATTAAATTCACATACGAAAAAATTAGTTGAATATTTTTTTAAAATGCCAAAAAATGATGAAATAGTTCGATCTGTCTCTACCTTTATATAAGTCCTTTTTATCCGCATTCTACTAACCTCGTTTTTATATAGCATATTATAATAATGTATATCATTTTTATTTGAATATGGATACTCTCTATGTAATTTTACAAAAATTTCTCTATCTAAAACCTCCTTGTTTATATAGTTAGTAATTTGTCTCAGTATTGTATATCCATAATCAATGTCCTTACTAGTTAGCTCATATAAGCTTTTCAGAATAATAAATAAGTATTCTTCCCTTCCTATATATATATTCTTAAAATCATCTTTTATATCAAAAATAAAATAGACTCTCATAATTAATCACCATTTTAAGATTAAATTAATCGTAAGTCTATTTTTGTCAATTATTTAAGAAGATTTTCAATTCTTTCTTCCAAACTTTCTACATCATAACCTAGCTCTTTATATATTTCGTCTTTAGACCCACTCTTACCAAAGTTATCTAAACCGATTATATACTTTGAGTTAA
Organism: uncultured Erysipelotrichaceae bacterium; assembly: GCA_902803685.1. The sequence continues at coordinate 3,740 of CADCQR010000103.1, read as the reverse complement.
AAATTAATCTGCTCCAAATATAACTTGTTGATGTTTCAACAACAATCTTCCTTATTTCGACAGGAAGTATATTTTCTATGTAATCTTCATCCTGATTTAAAAATCTAATTAGATTTGGCATAGATACAACTCTTACTGGAATAGCCTTTGTCTCTAGCCTTTTAGCAACATCTAAAACTTGATGTATCTCCTCACCGCTGGAGATTACAATACACTCTGGCTTTTTTAGTGGCTCATAAAGTATATACCCACCATTTTCTACTTCGTTAACCTTAGTGTTTTCAAGTATTGGCAATGAATTCTTTGATAATATAATCGCGACTGGGTTTTCACTTTGAAATGCCGATCTATAGGTACCTATAACTTCATTAGTATCTGCTGGTCTATAAACTTCCATATTCGGTAAAGTTCGCAAATAATTTAACTGTTCAACAGGTTGATGTGTAGGGCCGTCAGGGCCAATGCTAATCGAATCATGTGTAAAAATATATATAACTGGAAGTTTCATCATTGCTGATAATCTAATTGAGGGTTTCATATAGTCCGAAAATGCCATAAGCGTAGATACATACGGTCTAAATCCGCAAAGTGCCAAACCATTAGCTATAGCGGCCATTGCATGTTCCCTAACACCAAAGAATATATTTCTACCAGCTCTGTTTTCTGCACTAAAATCGCCTATACCGTTTACGTACGTTTTATTATTAGCAAACAAATCAGCGCTTCCACCAAATAATTGTATATTGTTTGGAACTATAGAATTCAATATCTTACCAGAACTATTTCTTGGTGACTCGATACCATCATCCGCTGCCTCGTAAATTAAATCATTCATACTAATTGTTTTATCATCTGATATGAAAATATTTAATAGATTTTTTTTATCGTCTGATAATTTTTCATATTTTTTATCAAAATCCTTTACTAGGTTAACGCATCTTTTATTAAGGATGTATCTCATATCATCACATGCATTCTGTGAAACAGTAAATGGAATATCCCTAATATTCAAGGTTGTCTTAATCTTTGAAATATCGTCTTTACTTAATGGTACTCCATGAACAGCATTTGTACCTTCAAGGGAAGAATATTTGCCGATTGTAGTCTTAACCTGAATAATAGTTGGCTTATCCACGCTGTTTTTCGCCTCTTCTATAGCGTCATTTATACTTTGGATATCTTCGCCGTTATTTACTGTTATGACATTCCAGCCCTGAGAAGAAAACCTTAAAGATATATCTTCATTAAAAGTTTTATCAATATTTCCATCAATACATATACTGTTAGAATCGTATAATACAATTAATTTATTAAGTTTCAAACTACCAGCTAATGAACAGGCTTCGTAAGATATTCCTTCCATTAAGTCACCATCGCTAACCAAAGCATATGTATAATAATCAATTAACTTATTTTTATCATCGTTGAATATATTTTCTTGCTTAGCCTCTGCAATAGCCATACCAACAGCCATGGCTAACCCTTGTCCTAATGGACCGGTAGTAGCATCAACTCCTGGTGTAGTCTTATATTGCGGATGCCCTGGCGTTTTTGAATCTATTTTTCTAAAGTCTTTTAAATCATTAAGTGAGATATCAAAACCGCAAAAGTATAAAATGGCATATAGTAAAGCTGAACCGTGGCCGGCACTCATGATAAATCTATCTCTACCAAAAAACTTTGGATGCTCCGGATCAATGTTCATATGGTGGGCAAACAAAGTATACATAATTGGTGCTGCACCCAACACTATTCCAGGATGTCCTGACTGCGCCTCATCAATCATGTCAATTCCAAGACACCTAATTTGATCAATTATTTTTTGATGATTAATCTCAGTTTCATCATATCTCGTTGCTAACAAAGAAACCACTCCTTCGCTGATATTATATCAAAATTAAAGTAATTTTTAAATGCAATTTTAATAATATGTATAATTGTTCAAAAGCAAACAATATATGTTTAAATTTTTAGCTTGTTGCAATAATAAGACTCTATAAACACTGTGTATTGTCTTTATTCCATTCATATTTTTCTTTCGTAACAATGTAAAAGGCATATAGAATTTATCGTGATACAATTTAGATGATAATTAGGCAATGAAATGAGTGCTATACTTCAAGCAAAATTATAATATTAATATATTCGAAATAAAAGACTCATATATATCAGGTGATTTGTTGTTATAAGAAGGAAATCTGAGCAATTACTCACAAAACATTTGAAGATTTTTATCTTATATGCTTATTTTTGCCATTCTTGTTGCGGTGCATTAAAAAGCCCTGTTTTTATCATTTCTAATATTATGTCTATGATATTCTATACCAAAAATTGCAAAAAATGAAGTTGCCATAGCACTTACTAAAAAACTGTTTGAAAAAGATATTGTAGTGGCAATAATATTTTACCTAATACATTTAAAAGAATATATATTTTTCTACAGGCACAAAATTATATAAGCACTATTTGAAAAAAATATTATGTTTCGTAGAATAATAAACTTTTTTATTTTGTCATTTAAAAATACTAAAGCTAGTATAACAACTTGCAATGCTTCAATTAAATTTAGAAAAAACAGCCAATGTTCAACACATTGACTGTCATGAAATTTATTATTTATTTTTGCCTTATTATTATTTATGTTGTCCACCTAAATTAGGATTGTCTTGAGGTCTTGATTCATTTAACATTTCACCAAGTTCATTACTTGAACTGCTATAATAAATGTTTTCAACTTCATCTAATGCCCTATTGAGTGCAATATTAGGATTATTTTCTACTTGATTATTTGCTGCATTAATACCAAATGCACTATTATAGCCTGCAGTTATAACAGCCTGTGTAGCAAGAGGAATCATATATGATGCTATATCTGCTGGAAAGTTGTTTAACTGCCCTGTACAATTATTAATCATCTCAATTTGAACTTGCTCCAAACTCTTTCCAGTAACAATTGATTGTTGCATTGCTTTATTCATATTGATGAGAGCATCAGGCCCTGTTAAATTATTAAGATATGAAGTAACTGCTGTGTAATCAAATTGTGGATGTGTATTAGCATAATTAATTAGTTGATCCTTGACAGAATTGGCATAATCAAAATATTTCTGACTTATTTCGGCACTAAGTTGACCATAAGCTGCGTTTGCAGATATTTCATCTAATTCATTATTACTAATTTTTTGTTTAATATCACTCAATCTAGCAGTAATATAGTCTGACAATTGGGCAGTATCTTGATGATGGGCTAAATCTTCTTCAACATATGACTTACCATGTAAATTATAACCATGTTTAGCATTAACGCCTCTTTCCATTATGTTCTCAATACCAGAATTCTGAGCCCTCATCATAGCTTCAGTTCCTTCTCGATAAGCATCCGTATTATTTAAATCTGAAGCAGCTTCATCAATTGTTTTTTGGTGCTGAGCATTTGTTGCATTAACGCGGTCTATCTCATTACTTTGATTTTGAATAGCCTGTTTATTAGCCGCCAATTGTCTTTCCATTTCACGATTGTGCAATTCAGCCATTAAACCCTTGGCCATACCAATATAGGAAATTGTAGTCATAACATATCTAACTAGTGGATCGTTATTATAATTAAGTCCCTTAATAGGAATTATATCATTCTCACCGTAATTATAGGCTCCTGTTGATCGCCTTCCAAAAATTGACAATTCATCTGTTGTATTACGTCTTTTTGTCATTTCTTCATCAATCCAAGCAAATAAAGCTTC
>CADCQR010000102.1 GCA_902803685.1 uncultured Erysipelotrichaceae bacterium | reverse complement strand
TTTGCAACTGCGTTAAGCATTTTTTGAAGTGTTTTAACACTTGCTCCTGTTGATTTAGTATTTAATTCTTTAGTACAGTCTAAGCTTAAATCTTCCAAAGCATTAGTATTAATTACATTAATTGATAAAAAACATATAAGTATGAATAATATTTTTTTCATTTTAAAATTTCCCTCTTCTAATTAATATGGTCGTTATAATAACACTTCCTTTAAATCTTGTCAAATTAAAGAATGTCAGGATTGTGTATAATGGTTTGGGGATTGCATACAAAAAGAGAAATCTCTGTTAAAATTGTAAGTGTCTAAACTATACAAAGGAGACTTCTCATATTGAATATTATACTATGTATATTTTTAATAAAAATACTAAGAAAATACAATAAATTAGTAAAAATAGGTAAAAATAAGCGATTTTTTTGCTAAGAAGTTGCAAGGTGATTACGATAGTTAAGAACATATAAAAAGAGACCAACTATAATGTGTCAATAGGCTAATGACACATTTTGAAATATATATGAAATAGTAAAAGTTGGATGATGAAAAGACCGAAAAATATTAAATTTTCAAAAATTTCGGTTTACATGAAAATTAAATTTATTCCAATTTCCTTTTGACAAGCAGAAATATTTTTATTGAATTATATTCGTTTAATAATTATTATTTTCAAAAGTGAAAAGAATAATCATTAAACTTCACTAAGGTAAAAAATATTTCCTTGCTTGTAAAAAGTTTTCTCGGCATAAAATTAATTTTCTAGTTGTTCTTTGAATTCACGTTTTCTTTAAGCATATGAAATATTACTCGAGTAAGTTTATGTGCAACATGACACACTACATTATTATGTGATTTACCTTGAGCTAGTTTTCTGTTATAATATGTGTTGTAAGTTTCTGAGTTCCAAATTATTAACGCAGAAGCTCTCAACATTGCATAACGAAGAAGTTTGAAACCACGTTTGTACATTTTAATGATGGTTGCATTAAAATTGCCTGATTGTTTAACAGGCGGATTCAAACCTTCGAATGCAAGTAATTTAGTAGGACTAGCAAATTTGTCTATGTTACCAATTTCACTTAAGATGATAGAACACAAGGTATAAGAAATTCCTGGTATGGTTAAAATGACAGAGTTTAATTCATCTATAATTTCTTTGATTTTTAAATCAATTTCCTTAATTTGTTCATCTAGTAATTCAATTTGCTTAACAGAGTGTTTGATTTGAATTGATAGTGAGGAGTTGTTGACACCAATAGATGATTTAGCTAGTTCTTTTAATTTTTGAGCTTTTTCTAAAGAAAAATGGCCTTTAGAAGCTTTATTTAAAAGGTTAGTGATAGCATCAACACGTGTAGAAGCAATATCTTTTGGACTAGTATAAGTAGAAAGTAAAGCATAACAACTTTTTAAATGAATAGGACTGAAAACTAAAGTTAATTCTGGAAAAAGTTGATCTATGAAACTGACTAAGCGCACTTTTAGTTTAGTACGATATTTTAATATATCATCTCTATGCCTACATAAGCTCTTTAGTTCCAAAATTTTAATATCTTTGGCAAAAAGGCGTATAATGTTTAAGCATAAGAGATTGAATAATTAGATAAGTATCTATCTTATCAGTCTTAGTTTTTCTAATATTACTATTTCGCAAAGCATCAGTTTGAATAGGATTAATGACTCCAATGTTAAACCTTTTGTTATGAAGAAATTGAATTAAATTTTTTCCATAATGACCAGTAGGTTCCATACCAAATAAGCAGTCAGAAATATTAATATTGTGTTCTTTCACTTTATCCATAAAGTTGTTAAAACCATTAATAGAGTTTTTAACTAAAAAAGCTTCTTGAATTATTTCACCATTTGAATGAGCAAAAGACGCATAATGATTTTATGTACTATATCAAAACCGATATCGTACATAAAATCAACTCCAATTTAAATAAATTTTGACACATGTGTTCCACGTAGTTTTATTTCTTGTAACCTTGTTGGAGATAAAAAGTCAATGCTTTATCCAACTTATAACCAATTAAAAATAAAACTGTGGCATTAGTCTCTATTAGAATAGTCGAAGCTATAAGGTGAGTCAGAAAAGTCCACAGTGTCGGAACATATTATATCAAAAATAAAAAATAAAGAAAGGATATAATATAATCAGTTCTTTAAATAAGAACTGATTATATTATACAAGGTGATATTATGAACATTTACTTAACATCATATGGAGTAGATACTAGATATATTGATTATATGAATAGTTATGATGACATTATTAATTTATTGAAGAATAAAAGAGTTGCAATTATTCCTAATGCAAAGTTAGTAAATCAAGATAGAACTAACTCTAAAGTTGCAACAAAGGAATTTGCAAAGCATGATATCATTTCTGATGTAATAGACATTGATAAAGAAAAACTTGATTTAAATGATTATGATGCATTATATTTAAGTGGAGGAGAACCAAAAAATTTAATGGATTCTATATATAATGCTAATTTATTTGAAGACATTAAGAATTTTGTAGATAATGGTGGTATTATTATTGGCCAATCAGCTGGAGCAATGATTTTTTGTAAAGATTATTATGATACTACTACAGGTGAATTGCTAATAATTAATAATGGATTTGATTATTCAGATAAAATGATTGTTCCACATTTTGATAATTTGCCATCAGAAATAAAAGAAAAAATTAAAGATGATGTACTAAAAATACATGATAATGATAATTTGATAAAATTAAAATAAAGGAGTTAATCCAAATGAATGATAATAAAATTAATATAAACTGGTTGATTACGATTTATTTAACTTCCTTTAGGGAATCCTTTATTTACAAGGTTTAGAGAAGATTAACATCTTGTATGTTTTTTATATATTAGGAATT
>CADCQR010000101.1 GCA_902803685.1 uncultured Erysipelotrichaceae bacterium | reverse complement strand
TTCATCATATCAATTATTAAGTGGAACTACAGTAACAGGAACTTCCGGAAAAACTTATCAATATTATATAACTGGAAAAGACCAAGTAGAAAACCCAACAACTTCAGAAGTTAAGACATTGAAACTAAAGACATATAGTCAAGACGGTGGTAAGTGTGATTATACATATGGTGAGTATACATCTAGTACTACTAATGATGTTGCGAGTTGTACTGCACAAGAGGCTACCACTACAGGGACAACTTATACAACTTGTGCTTTAGGGAATTGGTCAACAACTCCTACAACTACTGCAACTGATTCGTGTACTGCAGTAGCACAGACAGCAACAGGCACAAGTTATGTTACCTGTACCCAATACCCATGGGGGAGTGCCACACCGACGACTGGTTTAACATCTTGTAGTGAAGTTGCTAAGTCAAACACTGGTAAAAGTTATTCTACTTGTACACTAGATAGTTCTTGGACAACTGTAAGTTCAACTACCAAAGCATCTTCGTGTAGTACATCATCTAATTCAACTACTTATAATGTTTCATGTGGTAAGGGGTCTTTTAATACTAGTACTTATACGACATCTTGTTCATCTTCTACGGTTGTAACTTGTGACGGTGGATATAGGCGGTATTTTTGTTCTAATAAGTCTCAATGCTATACTAAGTCTACCTCTAGTTGCTGTGGCGGAGTTGGATATACTAGTTATGCAGGTGGTTATATTTATAAATCGTCATACTATTGGAGCAAAGTTGTAAAGAGAAAATATTATACCAAAAATGAATATACCAGGTCGTATATCTATAATAAGAATCAATATGCTCGGCTATATAATAAAACGGTATATACTCGTTCAAAAACAGCTAATACTTGTTGGCATGATTAATTTATTAATTTCCTAATAAAAATAGTATATATAGAATTTATACTATTTTTTTTGTATAATAATTTTGGTGATAATATGGAGTGGCTTAAATATTTAAGATATATTCAATATAATTCTTTTGTTGTCTTAACATACTTTTTTATCTGTCTTGGTGTTATGATGATTCATCAAGTAACTGGTGGTGAAAGTACTAAACATTTTTTTTCGACTAGTTCCAGTTCTTCTTTATTAAACCCCATTACTTATATTCGGTTTTTTACACATATTTTTGGTCATGGCAGTTGGGAACATTTTACTCATAACTTTTTACAAATATTACTTATTGGACCAATGGTTGAAGAAAAATATGGTAGTTATAATCTTATTATTATGATTCTAATTACTGCGTTAGTTGATGCCATTATAAATAAATTATTTTGTCGCAATACTAGGACTTATGGAGCTTCAGGAGTTGTTTTTATGTTGATTGTACTTAGTAGTTTTGTCAACTTAGAAATTGGTAAAATTCCACTTACCTTGGTACTTATTGTATTATTTTATTTAATTGATGAAATATTTAAAGGTATATTTAAAAGAAATGATGGTGTTTCCCACCTGGGCCATTTATTAGGTGGAATATGTGGTGTTGTTTTTGGTTTCTATTTTAAATAGAAATATTGTATGCTATAATTTCTATAGTTAATAATATAATTATGATAGGATGATGATTGTGAGATTATTTAAGGATTTATGGACCAAGTTGTTTAAAAAGAATAGAAATGAGCCATGGCTTGATTATTATTCAAGAGAGGAAAGAAGTATTAAGTTTACTACTAAATCTATTTATGATTATTTAGTCGATGAAGTTGGAGAAGATAAGGATTTTATTGCTTTAAATTATTTTGAAAATAGGATAAGTTACAATGAGTTTTTTGATAATATAAATATTTGTGCTCGAGCTTTGAGAGGTTATGGTGTAAAAGAGGGAGATATTGTTACTATTTGTTTGCCTAATATGCCAGAAGCTATATATGCTTTTTACGCTTGTAATAAGATTGGTGCAATCGCAGATATGGTACATCCACTTAGTAGTCCTGAACAAATAAAGTTCTATTTAAAAGAAAGTAAGAGTAGATTTTTATTTTTAATTGATTTTGATTATATTAAATATAAAGAAGTTCTTGAAGATAGTTTGGTATATAAAACTATTTTGGTTTCACCAAAAGAGAGTATGCCGCTTGGGTTAAGTATAGGTTATACATTAACTAGAAGTATAAGATTAAAACGACCAAAATTTAATGATAAAGATTTTTTAACATGGAAAGAATTTATGATGATGGGTGTTTCTTATACTAAAGATTTTCACGCCAATTTTAAGAAAGATGATGTTGCTGTTATATTACACAGTGGTGGTACTACTGGTTCGCCAAAGGGAATAATGATTTCTAATTACAGTTTTAATGCTTTATCTATGCAATCTGCTGTTAATGTTATAGATGTTAGACCAAAAGATAAAATAGTTACTATATTGCCAATCTTTCATGGCTTTGGATTGGGCGTCTGTGTACATACGCCGCTTTGCCTTAGAGTTGAAACGATTTTAATGCCAGAGTATGATGCTGGAAGATTTTATAAAATTTGGAAAAATGACCGTCCCCATGTAATTTTAGGAGTTCCTACGCTATGGGAAGGAATGATGAGTAATAAGAAATTTGATAATGTTGATATGTCACAATTGAAATATATAATTAGTGGTGGGGATTATTTATCAGTAGCTGCTGAGACAAAAATAAATGAGTTTTTGCACAAACATGGTGCTCATGTAAATATATGCAAAGGATACGGTATGACAGAATCAGTTGCAGCCACGGCATATACTTTTCCCGGGACCAACGAGCCCGGAAGTATCGGTATTCCCATGGTTGGCAATAGCTATAAAATTTGCGATGTTGAAACTGGAGAAGAATTGGAAATTTGTCAAGAAGGAGAAATATGTGTAAACGGTCCAACACTTATGGTTGGTTATTTGAACAATCCAGAAGAAACAAATAAGATATTAAGAAAACATAAAGACGGCAAGTTATGGTTGCATACTGGTGATATGGGTTATATTTCTTCAAATGGTGTGGTGTATTATACTCAAAGATTAAAAAGAATGATTATTGTATCTGGGTTTAATGTTTATCCTAAGAATATTGAGGATGTTTTGGAGTCTCATCCCGCGGTAAAAAAGGCTTGTGTCATAGGTGTTCCACATCCATATAAAATGCATATTCCGAAAGCCTTTATTTTACTTAATGAGGGGTATACAGAATCTCAGAAATTAAAAAGAGAACTAAAAGAAATGTGTAAAGAAAAATTAGCAGTTTTTTCAGTTCCTAAAGAGATCGAAGTTAGAAAAGAATTTCCTAAAACATTAATGAATAAAATTGATTTTAAAAAGTTGGAAGAAGAAAGCTCAAAATAGTTTATCTATATATTAGCTTTTTTATTGTTGTGATTGAAAGAGGCAAAAATGTTTGATAGAATATAATCCTGTGAGGTGGAAAGGAATGGAAAACTTTGAGCAAATTGATGGTATTAAAGAAGAAATAATTTCCGGTTCTGGCAATCCCGAAATACTTAAATCCGGATTATACGATGAAGAACTAAGAATTGCTGCTTTGTGCATATTAGATTCTGAATCTAAGATTCTTTACAGCATGTCTCCTTAAGAGTCAGATTTTATTAAAAGAACTATTGGTAAACTTGATAAAAAACGACAATATGCTGAATTAGCCAACGAATATGGTTGTACTATAGAAGAACTTAGCGCAATCAGACAAGCAGCTATAAATAATATGGCGAGTCGAATAACACAATGTCATGACGAGTTAAATCTCGGGGAACTTAATCTTCCTGATTCTATTAAGGAGAATATATTTGTTTGCAGATTATATAATTGTTTTGATGATTTCCTTAATATTAATGAACATATAGCTAGCGAAGAAAAGATTGCTATTAAAAAAGCGTTTATGAATATATTGAAGCTGTTGCTTCCAAGTATTGCTCTAAGAGAGGAGTTGATTTAAGTCTTCCCG
>CADCQR010000100.1 GCA_902803685.1 uncultured Erysipelotrichaceae bacterium | reverse complement strand
TTTCTTAATTTTAACTACTGTTTTTTCTTTTGGCGCATTATAGAATTTTATTGTTTTCTCATCTGCATCTCCAGAAATTTTAAATGTTACCACTTCAGTGCTTTTTTCATATCCTTCTGGTGCTTCTAGTTCAGAAACTGTATAAGTACCAGCAGATAAGTTATATATTACTTTTGCTTCCTTAGTTGTTGGCCATTTTTCTATTTCTGTACCTTTACTATCTTTTAATACTAAAATTGCTTTTTCTACAGGCTTATCATTTGTTGCATCTAATTTAATGATGCTTACTTTTGTGCTTGATAATGATAAATTAAGACTAGTTGATACCTTTTCATCTTCTAGAATGATATCACCAGGTGTTACTTTTTGCATATTGCTATCAGATGGAGTATATTCATATGCTTTATATATCTTTCCGTTAGCAGTTATATTAACTTTAATTGATATATTATTAGACTTTACTTCACTCGCAGGAACCTTAACAATAAAATTCTCCCCGCTATTAAATGTGGTAGCTTCTTTTCCTGTCTTTTCACCAATTATTTTAGCTCCACTAGTAGCATTGTCTAAACTGACCGTATAATTCTTTGCATTTGTAGTTACTTTAATAACCTTTGAGATGTAACTATCACCATCTATGTATAATTTATCGTTTTCTATGTCTGCTTTCACGCTTGTTGTTACATAACCTTTTTCATTTGCTTTTACAGCTTCTTCAACCAAATTCTTTACATAACCTCTTAAATTATGAGGATCAGATCCAGTAGATTTAAATCTCTCGCCTAAATTTACAGAACCTGTTGTTTCATCTAGATACCACCAAATGGCAGTTTGTGTAATATAATAGTCCTTTTCCTTGTCACCTGTAAAAGACTTAGTTGGATAACCATTCTGGATAATATAAGCAATTCCCGCATTTCTTACTCCTGTTAACTTTAGTGTAGTATTTTGAGTAGTTTTTTTTGCCATTTCTAGACAATATAAGTATTTACCTTCACTAGTTGTTTTTGTAGAGAATTTAACTCCTGCTATATAAGGCTCTACTGGTGTTGCTTCACCAGCTTTGATCGTTTCTGTTGCAGCGTTAGCAGTAGTCATTACTGTTATCATAGTAATGATTGCTACAAGCATTACAGAAAAAATTTTTTTTGTTCTTTCAATTATTCTTGACATATATCTTCCCCCTAATCAATGTTTGGCTATATTTTACCATAAAACACTATTTTTTGCAAGCTTTTTCTATTTTATGAGGCAAAAATAGTCAAATCACATGGCTATCTTACTACTAAATTTAATAAATTGCAACAAATTGTATAATGCTACTTTTCTCAAAGAAATAACATATATATTTATATCTCATATAATACTATGAAAAGGAGGATATATGAAAAAGATTATTTGCTACATTGTTTTTTGCTTAATGATTTTTATATGCGCATGTAGTGTATTATTTAAATTTAACACTACTGAAAAATCTATGGTATCGCAGAAAAAACTGAAGAAGGTAAAAGTAAGCGAAGTGGCTCATACAATTTTTTACGCTCCAATGTATGCTGCTATTGAGAATGGTTATTTTAAAGAAGAAGGTATTGATATAGAGTTAATTTTATCTTCTGGTGTGAATAAAATTGTTTAATCTAGCAAATTCTTCTTCAGTTACAATCGCCTCATGGGTATTAGGTACAATTATCCAATGACTTTTATCTAAAAATATTCTTTTTTGTGACTTGTAATTTAGTTTTGCTTCTCTCCCCTGTGTCATATTACCTGTATACATATAGTTGTTTAAGATTTGATACACACTCGTATTTTTCCACTGGTGGCAATGTTTATTGAGCTTATAATCTCTTGGAGTTGGTATTTTATTATCATTTAAATATTTAACAATACCTTTTATTGGTTTATTTGCTAGTGCTAAATCAAATATTTTTCTAACAATTGGAGATGCTTTCTTATCAATTATTAATTTATGCTTATTCTTTGGATTTTTTTTATATCCATAGCAGGCACTATTTCCTATAAATAAGCCTTGTCTTTTCAAGTCATTCAATATTGATCTAATTTTTCTAGAAGTATCTTTGCTTTGCATGTCATTAAATAGGGCTTTAAATGGTGCAATATCATTGTTAGATGAATTTTTTTCGGTATCTATGTTATCTAATATAGATACATATCTAACACCTTTAAATGGAAAATATTCTTCAAGGTAATATCCACATTTAATATAATCTCTACCTAATCTAGATAGATCTTTCGTCACAACCATATTTACCTCTTTTTTCTCGATATCTTCAATAAGTTGATTGAATGCTGGTCGATTAAACGTTGTCCCACTATACCCATCATCTACGTATTCTCTCGCCATGACTAAATTTTTTTTTCTTAAGAACGCTAAGATAAGATTGCGTTGATTTTTTATACTTTCGCTTTCTTCAGCTTCAAGTTTTCCACTATCTTCCTTGGATAATCTAATATATATTCCTACTTTGTAAATATAATCATCTCCCTATTAACTTTATGCTAACAAGTCTAAAAATATAAAAAATAGAGGCCTATTAGGCCTCAAAGCGTTTTACAAGTTATTACTTTACTAAGCTTACTTGAATTATTACTGTAAAAATTTATATATTGTCAAATATTAAGATTTAATCGCTTGTTTATATTTTTACCAATTTACACTCAACGTAGCATTTGCTGATGACATACTATCATAATAACCACTTATTGAACTATTTAGATTTATTCCACCAACGCTCATACTATAATTTTCGGCAGTAGAAGAACTGATATTAGATGTAGCATGTGCATAATCTCCTGAAGCATGTAGAGTTGTTATTGTTGAACTAGTATTCTTAGCAATATTAAAGTATAGTGTTTCTCTCATTACTGATAAATTACCAGATACTAACGGTATTACTGCACTACCTCCGTATGTGCCAGTTTTTGGAATATAAGTAGTAGTAGTTGCACAACTACCACTTGTTGTACAATAATATTGCTGAAAAAAGATTACTGAATCAACCTTTACCGAATTTGGAAAACCAATTCCTATAATGTCATAACTTCTAACAGATGGCATAGTTTTCCAATTCAATACAACCTTATATTGATATTTACTTCCGTTTGGTGTAATGGTCGTTGTTAATTTCTTATATGTAGTTTCAACACTAGCAGATCCAGATCTTGTAACAATTGTCTCTGTAGCATTGTCATACTCATCTTTACTTACCTCAACTGTATAACTATTTGTATTGTTAACAGTATTTGATGAATAGGCATTTAGCTTTAGATCATCATATATAGTTACCGTTTTATAATACTTTGTAGTTTCAGCAAAATTAGAATCTTCATTTTCTATTTCTAATTCTTGTGCAAAAACAAAATTTGGAAAAAGTGCAATAACAAATGCTGCTATAGTTAAAATATATTTTTTCATTTTTACTCCTTTAATCACAATTAATAAAATAACTTATTGTTTGAAAATCTTTTCTCAATTTTTATTGGTATAACTAATTTATGCCTTGAGTCAAATTCGTCAACATAATAAATATTCAACGTCATCCCGTTTTTAGACATTTCATTAAGTTTCACTTTCGCTATTTTAGGGTTTTCATTAATAACAATACAAATATCACTAACCGCTTCGCTTATCGGTACATTAGCAAGCCCTGTTTTCTTAGAGTCTATAATGTACTTTCCTATTAGAAGTTCTGTCTCAATTTGAACAACTCTTATTTCCTGGGGAGTACCCTTATTTTGATCCCCGTATAAAATGTCTGTCAATATTAAACTATTCTCATCTTGATTGATTGCTATTATTCCCTCCATATAAAAATCATCTTTGGCACTAGATAATTTATATACA
>CADCQR010000099.1 GCA_902803685.1 uncultured Erysipelotrichaceae bacterium | reverse complement strand
ATCAAAAAAACAGTCAATGCTTAATGCATCAACTGTTATAAAAATTATCACTTATTTGTGTCTACACACACTATTTGACAATCATCCGCTTTTTTTGTCTAAATAACTATCTTAATTTGCCTTTTGCTCCTTTAAGACCTTTTACTCCACCAAAAGCCGAAAAGCCTTTCAAGATATTGGTTTCAAAAGAATGCGTCTTACTAACACGTTTTTTGTAATCTTTTATACCTATCTGAATCATATCATCAAGAAGTGAGGCAAAATCAATGTTTTTAGGTTCCCATAAATAGAAAGCTAAACTTCCAGGTATAGAATTTATCTCATTTATATATACTTTATTCTCTTTTTCATCAATTAAAAAGTCTATTCTAGAATTTCCAGATGATCCAAGTGCTTTAAAGGCCTTTATAGCAATATTTTCTACTTCTGTTCTTAAATCATCACTAATATTAGCCGGAATTCTTCTATCTGCAGAAGCCATTCCCTTTGAACCACCAGCTTTCACAACTGCCTTAGCTCCTTTTAGCTTTCCTTTTCCATTTCCTACATATTTGTCTTCATATGTCAAGAATTTGTTTTTTGATAAAACTTCCTCTATTGCACTAACCTTTTGACGTTCGTAATTTCCCATTACTGCAATATTTACTTCTTTTAAATTTTTAACCATTTCTTCAACAATAATCTTAGAATCATATTGAATGGCTTCTTCAACCGCTTCTATAACTTTATCTTGATTTTCACATACACTGATTCCTACAGACGAACCAGTACAAGCCGGTTTTACAATAAGCGGATATTTCAATTTGGAAATATTTTTAATAATCGCATCTTGATTATTTTTAAAATCAACATCATAAAACCAAGTATATTTTGTCATAGGGACATCAATATTTTTCCAAACATCTTTCATGAAAGCTTTGTCTTGGCCAACTACAGAAGCGTAAACATTGCTTCCCACAAATGGAATTCCAATAGACTGAAGGTATCCTTGCAACACACCATCCTCAACATTGGTTCCATGCACAATCGGAAATGCTATATCAATTTCTTTAACAATGGATTTAAATAATCCATTTTTCTTTTGTAAAACAAATCTTCCGCCAACACAATACAAAACAACATTCTTGCAATATTTTTTTATCAAGCTAAAATCTTGGTATGACTCAATGTCCTTTAGTATTTCCCCTGTATACCATTCACGTTCCTTTGTAATATAGATTGGTACGACCTCATATTTTTCCAAATCCATTTTGTTCATTGCTTGAATAGCAGAAATTACACTAACTTCATGTTCAACTGACTCCCCACCAAATATAACACCAACTCTAATTTTCATAGTCAAACTCTCCTTTACTCATTATATGTATCAGGCAAATCATTTTCAAATAATGCATATACCTCTTTTTTTTCAGCCAAATTGGTTATAAAAGGATAAGCTGCTCTAACGTCATTAAAAACAACTATTTTTTCCTTATCAAATCCTTTTTCAACTAAGCCATCATAAATTGGTTTCGTCTTATTTTTGCCAATTAATACTGCATAGTCAGCAACTTCAGCAATTTGTTTACCAAATTCTTTATTATATTCATCCTCTTTAGCGCCTAACTCTATCATTCCTGGTGTAACTACCACTTTAACACCTGGCATCATACCTAAAACGTTGCAAGCATTTCGAGCACCTACTGGATTTGAATTATAGGCATCATCAATCATGTAGAAATTTCCCAGATTTTTCAATTCCAATCTGTGTTCAACTGGTTTAACACCATGAACAGCATAAATTAAATCATCCATCTCAATACCAAACTCGATACCGCAAGCAATACCAGACAAAATATTATATACATTATGATTACCTAACAATTTAGTATTAAAAGTATATTTATTTTTATCATTTTTTATACAAACATCAAATGTTGTTCCATCGTTAGAGCACTTAATATTAGTTGCCCTGACGTCAACATCAGGATTATTAATACCTATCCAAATACACCTAACATCATTCTTTAATTTATAACTTACTTGCTTATGATCATCACCATTTAATATAGCAAAACCATCACTAGGCAACGATTCAATAAGTTCAAATTTGCCTTGAACAATATTTTCTTCACTACCAAATGTCTCTAAATGGGCTGTACCTATAGTTGTCAAAATACCATATTTTGGTTTTACCAGCCTACAAAGACCAGCGATTTCCCCTTTGACATAGGCACCCATTTCAGCAATGAATATATCTGTAAATTTATCCATGTGATTGTTAACAGTCATTATCAACCCATTATACGTATTTAAATTTCTAGGTGTAGGCAATGCATTATATTTAACATTTAATATATCACTCAATATATTCTTACTACTAGTCTTACCATAACTACCAGTAATACCAATTATCTTAAGATTTTGCATACTCTTCAATTTTGATTGAGCTTTATTTTTATAGTATAGATAAACAGACTTTTCATATGGAAAATTAATAATATTAGCAACAAAAATAATCAAATTATTAAATAAAGTCATTATACTCAAAATAAGAAACATCAACCAAATAAAACAATTATTATTGTTTAAAGCAATAAATAAACTTGGTATCGCATAAAGAACTATAGTAGTAAAAATTAAACGCTTTACTCTCTTGGTAACAACCAAGGGCTTTTTATTTTGTTCTGATTGCATTTTTCTTTTTTGCCTGTGGCCTAAAAACAATGCCATAACAGCTAACAAGCTCATACATACATTAGAAAAAAATTCTAAATCATATACAACTAAATGACCAATTATTGCAATTAATATAAAACATAAATCTAAATCAAAATAATTCTTATAATTATGAAAAACCCATTTTAAATAGCGATTGTTTTCATTATATAAATTCTGTTGAAGCATATGAAGACTTTTCTTTGACTTATATAATAAAAGATAATAAAAACTTACTAACAAAATGTACTTAATCATCTACTTTACCTCCAAAAAAACTTTTTAAAATCTGGCTAACTCTATTTAAATTTTCTAAATAGGCATAATGAGTACCAGGGACAACAATTAGAGCAGCATCAATCATCAGCTCTTCTAACTTTCTGGCATCAGCAACAGGTGCCTCCGTATCATATTCACCCCATATTAAGAGGGTGGGCTCTTCTATTCTTCTAGCATATGAAGATAAATCTTCATTAACTACGTTAACTAAAGTCTGGCGCATAATAGGACTTGCAGCCTTATAATCTCTAGAGCCAATATATTTTTTCATATATTCTCCAATATTATTCATAAAAGGTAAGCGTTTTAAAGCCTTCAGGGCTCTCACTTTCAATGAAAGTTTATTATCATCTCTAATACAAGGTGCACCAAATAGAACCAACTTATCTATAACATTATCAGCGGAATATCTTATAGCTAAACGTCCACCAAAAGAATGGCCAATCACAATTGGTTTTACAATTGAATTTTCCTTCACAAAAGTCTCTAACATACTTGCATAATCTGACATATTCCAGGCATCTTTAGGCTCATCACTTTGACCAAAGCCTGGTAAATCAATGATTGTAATACGATATCTATCACAAAATGCATCCCCTATCGGTTTCATCATTTCTATGTTTTGACCCCAGCCATGAAGCAATAAAATATCTTTTCCCTCTCCATATTGTATGTAATTAACACTAATATCTTTATAATTAAATTTCATAGGATTGAGTAAAAACTCACATTCACCTCCAGAATTAATAAATTATCAAAAAAAACAAACCTAACAAAAATATTATATCATACAATCATTTTTATAGGCGTTTTTAATAAAATATAGGTAAGAAGCAAGATAAAATGTAAATATATTTTACAAATATGTGTAAATAAAAAACGTCAATAAATTATGCATGTTTTCATTTTAGTACATTAAAAGCTATATTTCTTTTGTCTTATAATAATTACCTAATTAATAAAAATATAAAATTTTATGTATATGTTCTAAACACCTTATTATAGACTACTTATAATCCATTACCTCATAGATATAATAAATCCTGACACATAAACCACCGTAATTATTTTATCATAATTGTTAATTAATTAAATTAAAAATTACCATAAGACTAAGTTTGCATATATTCAAAATAAAAAATATGCTACAATCGTATATGAAAGTAAGGTGTAACAAATGGAAAATTCAATTACTATAGGTAATAAAAACTTAGCCAATTATATAATGTTTAGCTTAGACAAAGTTGATAATAGTTTTACTGAAGATGAATTAAATGAAATAACAGAAGTAGTTATTGATTATGATAATGAAGATGATAGTAGTTTTGTTTTTTTAGAAGAACTATTAAAGCTGAAAAACTTAAAATCCATTACTTTAAGAAATGGATATATATTTAATAGTGATTATAATATTTTTTTAAATTTAGGAGCTTTATCTGAATTTGCCTTTGAGAGTTGTGAGTTTGAAAATGCTGATTTAATTGCTTCACTTAAACTCAGATCATTATCGTTAATTAATTGTAAGATAAGAAATTATTATTTTATAAATGTATTTGAAGATTTGAATGAATTGTCAGTTATAAATGGCACAATAGAACTTGAAAGATTAAATAAGCTGAGTCATTTAAAATATTTACAGATATCATATTCAAATATAATTGATGATACCGCTTTAACTATAAATACCTTAGAGGAATTGTATATAGATAATACTAATATTTCTAATTTTACTTTTTTAAATGACTTACCGAATTTAAAAAGAATAAGTATAGACGAAAATCAGTATAACAACAATAAGGAATTATTTAATAATTTAATGAAAAAAAATATTTTAATTTTAAACGAAAACATGGTTGAGTTTGGTGGTGAAAACAGTGAAATATAATTATGGATATAAAATTACATTTGGATTAAATGAGCCTTTTGATATTAATTATATAAAAAAAGTATGTGATCAATATCCAAATTCAAAAATATTAATTGAAGTACAAAATACTAAGGGAATGACTTCTTCTATGATAGGGCAATTGAATTCAAATGTGTTGATAAGAGTTGCTGGAGGATATGATAAAGAGAGATTAGAAAAATATAAAGGACAAAGATTTGGAAATGAATCAACTGAAGATTACTATTATAATTCAGTCATTTATACAAAAAATGAAACAATAAAAATATTAGAAGAAATTGAAAGAATAGAATCTGGATTAGATAAAAATTGGTCTGATATTGAAAAAGTAGTATATATATATGATAGATTGAAATCGGGCATAATGTATGATCCTAAATTTGAACATAAACTTTCAAGTCAAATTAGAAGTTTAAGAGGGTTGATTAGAAAAAAGACTGTTTGCGCTGGTTATGCTCTTATTTTTAAAGAATTTATGGATAGAAATAATATTGAATGTGAATTTGCAAGAGGTGGTACCGAAAATGGGAAAACCTATGGTCATGCTTGGAATATTGTAACTATTAACGGCAAAAAATACCCAATAGATTTAACATGGGATAATGCAAGATTTAGATTAGGAACATCAAAAAGTTTTGGTTGGCTAGGAACAGATGTTGCAGAATTTAGTAGTAGGCATTACCCTGCTCCTGGTGAAAAAACGCAAAATTATGAGCGTACATTATCACAAATTAATCCACAACTTATAAAAAGGATATATTCACAGATCGGTGTTGGAAGAGCAAGAGATTATCGTTCAACAACTTATTATGGAACACGAAAAGATGGTTCGAGGTTTATAGTTGCTCAAATTGGTGATAACAAAATCAATAATACCTCTTATTATAGATATTATTATGTTGAAATTTCTAAAGATGGAAAGAAACAATTACCATTAATACTATATAGTGAAACGAATGTCGCACGATTAGTTACTTGCAAAAATTTTGGAAAACCAGTTCCAACAAATTATGAAGAAACAGTTGATAGTATCTTGTTCTCAAAAGAAAATATTGCTGATTCAATAGCAAAAAGAACATATTTTATTGGTAAAGTTAGAAAAAGTGGCATTGGAAATAAGCTTGAATTAGTATCGTCATATCAAGAAATAGCTAAACCAGAAGCAAAAAGAAATTTATTTGTATATCCAACACGAAGATTTACAAGGCGTGATGGAAGTGTATTTTTAGCTCAGCAAATGTATGATAAACCACGTAATGTAAATGGTGTTAATGTCATGCAATATGATATATTGGAAATGGTTAATGAAAACGGGGAAGAGGTTTTAAAAAGAAATACAATTTTTACTGAAGGAAAACTTCTTGAAGACAATAGACAGAGTACAGCGGATTATTTTTTAAGTCGGGAACGTCTTGATAAAAGTTTGAGTCAATCTGGTGGGTATATGGGTCTTTATAATAGGGATGGCAATATCACGTACAATAAAAACTTGGTTGATTATTATAGAATTTCTAAAAACATTAATATTACTTCAGCAGAGCAACATAATAGCCAAGTTAACATTAACAGAAATAAAATGCCTACATTCAACGAATTGAAAGAGCTAGCTACAAAATATGAAATATTTTCTGATTCAAATAATATGTTTGATAGTAGTACTTATAAAATCAGAGATATTCAAACGGGTCAAATTCAAACTGATAGTTCCATTATAGATAAAGCAATGTTTGCAAATATATGGCTTGCATCTGCTGGAATAAAGCGTTACCTAAATGAGTCTAGACCTGGTGAAAAAACTGCTTTTAATGAACCCGCCGAAAAATTATACAATATAATTTGTAGTGAGCTATCAACCTCGTGCATGGACAAAGGCGTTATAGATACTGTTGGTTTATTTAGAAATATTGAGAATATTAGTAGTTATTCACATAGTTCTGAAATTGTGGCAAACCTATTTAGGTCACCATATCAAGCAGAATTGATTAATAATATGTTTTTAAAATCTTTATCTATCAATAAACAATCACAAGCTCAAAAACCAACCCCATTATATACGCTGGAATACGCATCAAGGCTAGCACGTCATTCAGACACTGGCAATGTAATAAGCGTAGCGTAATTGGCCGGTGTCTCATTGACTAATAAAAATTTTTTAATAAAAACCACTAGTTTAACTAGTGGTTTCAGACTGTTGACAAATGGGTCTATATTTTGACTTATTTGTCTTTTTGTTTATAAAAATTAAGATATCTAGTATTTCTACTAGATTATGCATAGTGGTGTAATGCAAATTTCTTAAGATTCATGCACGCATAAAGCAGAGTCAACTCACGGTGGACTCTTTCTTTTCTTCTAAAGTATGTTTTCCTTAATCCATACTTTGTTTTCCCATCGGCAAAGACTCTTTCTATATGTTGTGGTCTTTGTTTATATATTTCTTTCACATCATCATGATGTCTATAATCATTTACCATTTCTTTATATTCCCCCCATACATGTCTTAATATTTGTTTGTATTTTGATTTTGTACACTTTTCTTTAAATGAACAATTCATACAATCCTTTGAATCTGATTTATAAATAATATATCCATTCTTATCTATT
>CADCQR010000098.1 GCA_902803685.1 uncultured Erysipelotrichaceae bacterium | reverse complement strand
TTTCTAAGTGGTGCCTGTTATATACTATAGGATATAAAGCTAATGAATTTGATGAACTCTATGATATGGTTGAGTATGGTGTATATGTAGCGTTAGGTTTTGCTTTCCTGGAGAATATTTTTTACGTATTTGAAGGTGGATTTGGTATAGGAATAATCAGAGCCATATTCTCTGTGCCAGGGCATGCTTTTTATGGCGTATTTATGGGATACTATTTGGGACTTGCTAGAGTAGCTGCTCAAAATAAAAATTCTACTTTAGAATTTAAGAATAAGATATTGTCAATTCTTATACCAATGCTTTTACATGGATTTTTTGATTATTGTTTGTTTAGCGAAATATGGCAATTTTATATATTATTTTTAGTTTTTGTTATCATATTATACTATTTATCTATTAGAAAAGTTCTTGTAACAGCAAGGCTTAGTGGGAAGCCAGTCCACAGAATTAGATATTGTACAAATTGTGGAAATCAAGTAAATACTAATTTTTGTACAGTTTGTGGAAGAAAAAGCGAATAGAAAAGATGTGGTATTGCACCATATCTTTTTGTATTTATAGATGTATATTAACTTCCCTTTATCTATTGGCTAATTCAACAATTTTCTTCCAAGAAAATGGTCCTACTAAACCAGTAATTCCAAGATTATAATCACTTTGAATCTTCATAATTGATTTTTCTGTCAATTCATCAAATTCCCCGTTGACACGTACCCCTGGTATTGATTTATCATATTTGCAGATTTTAAGTAGTAACATTTGCAGTTTTTTTACATCATCATTTTTCAGCCCGCGACTTAAAAAATAACCTGGATACAAATCATCTACGTAACTTGAGTATTCTTCAAGAGAGGAAAATGATTTTAGCATTTTATCATAGGTTTGTTTTAACACATTCCAGTCTGTATAAGTAAATTTACCAGTAACTGGTAATCCATACTTTTTTTGAAATGCCATTACCATTGCCTTTGTCGAATCATTGTATACTGAATTTGTTTTTAAATGTGGAATATCATTATCTAGAAAAGAAATTGCATCAAGGTAATAATGGATAAACTCTACTTCTATACCAGTATCTCCATATTCTAAAACATCTCTATACTGAAAGGTTGCTTCAGCTGTACTCAATCCCTCGGTATATAAATCTGAGAGTTTTTTAACACTAGTATATATATATTTTATTTTATACCAAGTGGCTTTATCTACAATACCGGTAATAGGAAGGGAAAATATTTCTTGGAATTTTTTTACAGCCTCTGCGGTTTCTTGATCATAAATTCCTAAGTTAGTATTTATATTTGGAATGGCTGGGTAATTTTTTCTGATTCTCTTTAAATCTCTTTGGATTGCTGATACTGGGTTGCCCGCTTGGCCTAAGCCAATTTCGTAGCCTGGATAACTCGTAGTGTCACCAACAGAAGCATTGTATTTTATAGATATATCGTTTCCATAGTAAGTTTTTAAAATGTTCAAAGGTGATTTGCCTTGATTAGCTAATGTTACGCTTCCCCATTGAGAAAGACCACTGCATGTCGTTTTTCTTCCATCACAATATTGTGCGAAATATGGTTGTACCTGTCCCTCTTTAACTATATAGTCATTAAACATATCAATTACAATGGAATTTATATTTTCATATACTTCACGATTTTGCGTATAGGTTTGATCATAGATTGGCGAAGAAGTAATATCAAAATTATATCCTTTGCTACGGTACCATTCATTATATATTCTATTTAGTGTAAAAGAAATTATAGCTAATATATTTGCTTTTAGAGAATCATTAGGCCATGTTGGGTATAGTTCTGAGGATGCAACGTTGGTAATGTAATCTATAAAAGAAACATTAATATCATTTGCCGCCTGATTTGGAGCGCCTAAGTGTACAACTATCTCTTCAGGTATAACGGGGTATCTAATAGCCATCTTAGAAAGCTCCCGCACTTGGTGTAACATTAATATATTGTATTACAGTGATGCCACAGCATATTGAAATGTTAAATGTTTGATTGACATTTTGACTTGAGCCAGTTGCTGTTACATAATATTCTGTAAAATTAGGTGCTACTTCATCGTTATCAATACTAGGAGGAGCAGGGAGAACGATATTATTTATCATTCCTGAATAGTCTGTTTCTCCTTGAAAAAAGACAATTTTATTATCACCAATAACTTTACTAACTTTTATTTTGATGCCACTTATCGGTATAGCTTCATTGGCGGCAGAAGCTCTAATTTTTAAATAACCCCTTCCAGTATTATCTTTTAGAAATTTTTGATAGGCTAAATCATTTTGTAATGATTTGTCAGTATATAACTTTTCAACCATATAATTCTCCTTATTATATTTTTAATTTTTGACCTACTTGTAATGAATTACTACCTAAGTCATTTTTCTTTTTGATTGTTGCAACATCAGTATTAAACTTTTTAGCTATTGAATAAAGGCTATCTCCTTTAACTACGGTATAGACTATATCATTAGTTGGAGGAGTATAGTCTTGTCCAAAACACTCTAAAACTTGTACTTCTTCAGTAGATGGTGTTCTAATATTAAGAGCTTGACCTATTGATAACACATTAGTTTTCAATGCATTATCCTTTATGATGGTATCAACGGTTACACCATATTTTTTGGCAATAGAGTATAAACTATCTCCCTTTTTAACTATGTATCTAGTGTAGTAAGGTTTAGTAGATACACTAAATTCGCCTTCTGGTATTTTTAATTGTTGACCAATTGATAATGTATTACTGGTTAAATGATTAAGTTTAATAATATTATCTACTGTAGTTTCATATATCTTGGCAATAGAATATAGGCTATCACCTTTTTTTACAGTATATGTAAATAAACCACTTGGATTACTTCCTTCTTTATTAGGAATTTTCAATATTTGACCAATTTGAATAATTGATCCGTTAAGATTATTTAAATTTGCAATATCAATTGCTTCTACTCCAAATTGTTTACTAATACCATATACAGTATCGCCTGATACAATTTTTATGTAA
>CADCQR010000097.1 GCA_902803685.1 uncultured Erysipelotrichaceae bacterium | reverse complement strand
TATATTTTATAAAACTACCAATTAATGTTGATAGTTTCGTCATTAATTACTTTGTCAAAGTTATTACAAAATAAATCTTCAACCTTTTCTTCACTCTTAACTAATTTCTTTACTTTTTTTCTAGCTTTTTCTATTTCATATGCCCCAGTATGATGAATATCACTTCCTAAAAAAGTTATTAAACCTTTTTTCAAAAATATCTTTAATGCCTTTTTAGAATTTCTTCCATACTTCCCTAACAAACTTTTGTAGTTTCCTTGAAGTAATATTCCCATCCTAGCATACTCCTCTGCCAGTTCTGGATGCTTTTGAAAATCTTTATATCGTTCTGGATGTGCAAGTATTGGCACACATCCCATTGTTACTAATTCATACAGAATTTCTTTAGAATTTTGATATGTTTGATTCAAAGGAAACTCAAACAATAAATATCTAGAATTATTTAATGTCATTATTTCCCTTTTTTGCATCAATTCTACAAAATGCTCACTTATATAAGCCTCATTACCTAAGTATAATTTTATATTTAGACCAGCCTCTTTAACGACCATTTCTAACTCTTCTAATAATTCCTTTTTATTCTTGTTATTACAGCTATATCTTGTATTTTCGATATAATGGGGAGTAAGAATAATTTCTGTTACCCCTTCTTCTTCTGCTATCCTAAGAGTTTCTATAGATTCTTCTATACTTTTAGAACCATCATCAATCCCAGGAAGCAGATGACAATGTAAATCTTTAAACATTAATTTTTCTTCTTATCTCTATAATAATAATCGTTTGTATAGTAACTATAATAACTATTTTCTTTAGTCTGAGCCTTATTAACTATTACTCCACCTATTTTTATATTAGCAGTTTCAAATATTTTCTTGGCTCTTGTTAAGTTTTCTAGTTTAGTTTTCTTATTTGAAACAACCAATATATTAACATCACTATATTGGGTCATTACCAATGCATCTGATAAACCAAGTACTGGTGGACAATCAAATATAACAATATCATAATTCTCTCTAAATTGTTTAACTAATTCTTTATTGTTATCACTTGCTAATAACTCAATAGGATTAGGAGGCGTTGGCCCTGTAGGAATAATATCTACATTCTCATTAGCTGTAGGTAAGATATATTTACCTATTCTTGTATTTGCCTTATAATTCAATATCAAGTTAGAATATCCAGCATTAACAGAATTTAATACATCATAAATTTCATGTTGCCTTCCTTTTCTCAAATCTGCATCAACTAATAACACTTTTTTACCTTCTTGAGCATAAGCTATCGCTAAGTTAGCAGATATATAACTTTTTCCATCTCCAGCCTCTGGTGAAGTCATAAGAATTACTTTTAAATCTTTTCCAATAGATGAAAATGCTAAGTTAGTTCTTATAGTTTTAATAGATTCACTAAATAATGATTTAGGATTTGAATTTAACTTTAATTCATTACTCATAAACTATCTTCCCTTTCTTTCTTCTGGAACTACACCTAGTATAGTAAGTCCTAATTTTTCTTCTATAACTTCAGTAGATTTAATTGTTGTATCAAAGTAATAAATAACAAAGATTACACCACATGATAATACTAAACCTATAGCCATATATATAAGATTATCTTTTGCATAAGTTAAGTTATATGGTTTATTAGCTTTTAATGCAGAATCTATTATTGTAACATTATCTAATTTATAAATATCTTTTACTTCATCTGCAAATACTTTTGATAATTCATTAGCTATATTTTTAGCACGTGTTGCATCTGCATCTACTACTGTTACAGTTATAATTTGCGTATTTTGTTTAGTACTAATAGCTATAGCATTTGATAATTCATTAACTGTAGTATCTAAATTAAGATTAGCAATTACTTGTGATAGAATTCTTCTGCTTTTAATTATTTCCGAATAAGTACTTACCAAATTAGTATTTAAACTTAAATCATTTTGAGAAATTGTACCACTTTGTTCACTAACTAACAAAATTGTAGTATTACTCTTATACATAGGCATTCTAGTAGCAATAGTATAAATATTACCAAATACCATAATTACGATAACACTTGCTACTATCCAAATAAGTTTTGATTTAAAATATTCCAATACTTCTAATATATTAATTTCTTCCATTAACTGGTCCCCCTTTAGTCAACGTTCTATATTTTACCACACTTTTCATTTTTTGTCTACCTTTTCTAAGCAAAATCTCATTTTATTTTGCTTTTTTCCCTTATTTATATATTTTTTTATAACCATTTCAAAAGAACATACTATTTTGTAATATGTTCTTCATATAATTTTATTCTTTTCTCTATCTTTTCTTTACCTAATATTTTCATTATAGAGAATAAATCAGGTGACTTAGTTCTTCCAGTTATAACTACTCTTAATACTTCACAAACATCTCCAACATGCCCTTTAAAGTTTTCTGGGTTCTTCTTGTAATCTTTTGTATTTCCAGCATATCCATGTGCTACAGCAAATTCTTTTATGTTTGCAAACCATTCTTCATTAGTATTATTTAGATCTAATACTTTTATATATTCTTTAATTAAATCTAAATCATATACTTTGTCACTCTCTAATTTAGAATATTCTTCTTTTTCAAACATATCATCTAAAGCATAACTAAATTCTTCTTTAACATCACTATATTTAGAAATATCTTTACGTGGTCTCTCTCCACCTTTTTCAATATTTAAAAACTGTATCATTAAATCTTTATTTTTCTCTAACTCAGTTGCATATTCTGGATCAAATTTCTTAGCAAAATTTAATGTTTCATTGAAAACCTCTTCTCCACTCTTACGTGAAAAATATGTTTTACATATATTTATTAGTTTAGCTTCATCAAATGAAGTTCCACCCACAGCTTGTTTATCAAAACTAAATTCAAAATCACTTATTTTTTTATCTGAGTTATTTAAATACCATTCTTCAAAATTTGTATTTGTTATTGTTGCTAAGTATAGGTGTAATGCTTCTATTGGAATACCATTCTCATCATAATATTTGACTCCAAACCAAGGATCTTTTCTTTTACTTATTTTTCTTATATTACCAGTTTCTCGATCTTTAATAGTAATTGGAGCTATATGAGCATATTTTACTGGTTTAAAACCTAATATTTCAAATAATTGAATATGTAGTGGAAGACTACTTACCCATTCATCACCACGAATAACATGAGTTGTATGCATTAAATGATCATCAATTGCATGTGCTAAATGATATGTAGGAGTTCCATCTTTTTTAAGTAATACTGTATCAACATCATGTTCTGGAAATTTTAATTTTCCTTTTATACAATCTTCTATCTCTACTATTTTTTCTGGATTACCAGGACTCTTCAATCTAATTACATAACTTTCTTTATTAGCTAATTTTTCTTTTACTTCATTTAAACTTAAGTCTCTATCTACTGCATAATGACCATATATTCCTATTTTTGTTTTATTAATTTCTTGTTCTTCTCTTATATCAGCTATTTCTTGTTCTGTCATAAAGCATGGATAAGCTAATCCTTGTATAATTAAATCTTTTACATAAGTTTGATAAATCTCAGTTCTTTCACTTTGCAAATAAGGACCATACTCTCCTCCAAAAGAATATCCTTCTACAGGCAATATATTAAAATCATGCAATACTCCTGTAATATTTTCAATACCACCTTCTATTTTCCTTTTTTGGTCAGTATCTTCAATTCTTAAATAATATACTCCTCCAGTTTGTCTTGCATAATTCATATCTGCAAAAGCAGATAATAAATTACCCAAATGAACTTTACCCGTTGGCGATGGTGCATATCTTGTTACCATTGCATTTTCAGGTAAATCTCTTTCTGGGTACATAGTTTCATAATATTCTCTTGTGTTTTTAATATTAGGAAACAAAATTTCAGCTAATTCTATTCGTTCATTTTCACTCATTTTCTGTACTCCTCTTTTAAAATTTCTATTTAATAATAAACTAAAATACTTAAAAAAGCAATAAACTTTAACCTATCGATAGAATATTATTACTTTTTATAATTTACTTGTCGTAAAAAATATTAAAAGATAATAAAAAAAGAATGACTTTATCACTCTTATTAAACAACATGGCTGCCCTAGTTAGATTCGAACTAACGCGTAATGCGGTCAGAGCGCACTGCCTTACCACTTGGCTATAGGGCAATACTGTTAGTTTTTACTAACAATAAGATTATAACACAAAGTTTATATATTACTACAACTTTTTTTATTTTTTTTAATTTATACTATTCTCTAATTCAATTAATTCCTTTAAAAATGGAATAATAGCTTTATCATTAAGTTTTAAATTTAATATATCTTCTCCAGTTAAAAAATACAATTCCTTTATTTCTTCATCTACTTTACTATTCCTTATATATTCTAATAATTCAAAAGAAGTTAAATTAATTAAACCAGTATAAACAATACCCATAGTATAATTACTCTTTTTTAATTCTGGTATCTTTATATACTTAAATTGATAATTAAGTACAAATCTCTTATCATCTATATCTATTCCTAATTCTTCTAAAGTCTCTCTTTTTAAACAAAACTCTGGTATAAATACCTCATCTTTAAAATCATTTAAATCAGCAATACCACCTATTATATTTAAAAGATTATGATTATTTTTAATTACTACATATTTATTATCTAATGTCTTAAATAATATTGATGTAAATAATACTCTAACTACAAATTCTTTATATGTTTTTGCATATAAAAACTCTGAGTATTTACATTTACTAATTTTAAATTCATATTTTTCCAAATCATAATCCGTTACTATTAAAATATCTCCATCCCAATAACCTTTTTCATCTTTTAAAAACTCTTCCCAATATTTATTTATTTTCTCTTTCAATGATTTTTCTATTGATAATTGAAATGGTTCTTCTTTAGTAAAACTTATATTTTTATTTGCTTTAATTAGCATTATTTACCTCTTTTTTTATTTTATAATATATGTCTACCCAGGAGTATACTCTAGTAAGTTGATTTTCATCTATTCTATTGTTTAATGGTGTATTCATTATAAATGTCTTTATTCCAAGATTTGCTACTTTTAAACAGGTTTCTATTTTATCATCTATAAATATATCTATATTTTCTTCTTTACAGACTACTGATTTATCTGTACATTCTGTAAGCAATTTATGATATTTTATATTATTTTTATCTAATAGATTTTTACTAATTCTATAGGAATCATCTATTAAATCTCCATCATTATTTCTAGCTGTTATAAATATTATTTGATGCCCATCTCTTATTAGTTTATCAATCATTTCTTTAGCAAAAGCTTTTATAGGAGCATTTTCTAATACTTCCCCATGATATTTCTTTTTAAATGTATCTGTTTCTTCTTCAGTCCAATTCATTCCTATTCCTAGTTTAGATCCACACATTGTCATATACAATTTATCTCTATCTATAGTTGTTTCTCTATTTAATTCTTCATAGTCATATTTTTGTGCATATGTTAATAATAGTTCTTGCGTATTAGTTAATGTATCATCTATATCTATTCCTATTCTCAAAGCAATCCCTCTAATATTAATCTATATTTATAGTGTTTCTTTTTTTATATTTTATTAATCAAATAATATCATATTTATATTATATCATCTTCTATTTTTATCTTTTTTGATTCTGAATTATATAACTTCTGGTATTCTTTATTATTTTTTAGTAATTCATTATGTGTACCACTAGCTTTAATATTACCATTTTCCAGTATATATATTTTATTGCAATTCATAATAGTAGATAATCTATGTGCCACTATTATAATTGTATAATCTTTCGATATATTATCTATAGACTCTTGTATTTCTTGTTGTGTAATATTATCTAATGCTGAAGTTGCTTCATCAAATAATAATATTTTACAATCTTTTAATAATGCTCTAGCGATTGCTAATCTTTGTTTTTGTCCCCCAGATAAATTCACTCCACCTTCTCCAATAATAGTCTCATATTTATCTGGCAATCCTTGAACAAAATCATAAAAGCAAGCATCTTTACATACCTTATCTAAGTCACTTTCAGTAGCATTAGGCTTTACTAGTCTTAAATTATCTCTAATACTCATATTAAATATATAAGGTGACTGCGTAATTATAGATATATTTCTTCTTACTGTCTCTTCGTCTAATTCATTTATATCTACATCATCTAATTTTAATATTCCTGAATCTATTAAATAGCTTTTAGTTAATAAATTAAATATAGTAGTCTTACCAGATCCACTAGCTCCAACAATTGCTACTGTATCTTTTGGTTTTATAACAAAAGATAATTGATTTAATACTAATTTATCTTTACTATAACCAAAATCTACTTTACTAAATTCTATTTTTCCTTTAAAATCAGTTAACTTAGTTTTACCAAACTTATCTCTTGGATATTCTTTCTCATCTTCTAAATTAAATATTCTTTCTACAGCCAATTCATATTCTTTTATACAGCTTCTTAAACTAGCAAAGTTATCCATAAGAGAAAATATGTTCCCATGATATAGATATAATACAATTAGATTAGCTGCGGTCATTTTTCCCAATTCAACAAATCTAATTCCAAATACTACTACAAAGAATGCTGTTGCTACTAATACAATTCTTTTAATTCTACTTGTTATACTATCATAAGTATCTTTGTCTATTGCTAATTCATTATTTTCATCTAGTTTACCTATAAGTAAATTTTTTATAGAATTTTTAAAGTTTAATAATTTTATATCTCTAATTCCTCTTATTATTTCACTTAATAAAGTATTAACTTGTTCATCAGATTTTTTAAGAACTTTATTCTTTTCTTTACTAACTTCTTGTGTATGTCCATCTATTAATGCTACTATAATAATCCCCACAACATAGATTAATCCTAATACCCAATTTATACACATTACATAAATAATTACACCAAGCTTTGTTAATGTCTGCATCAAATATCTTTGTCCAGCATTAACTACTCTTGCTATGGTCTGAGGATCATTTTTTACTCTTTCTTGAAACATTCCTGTCTGATACTTATCAAAATTTGATAATCTTAAGTCCAATACATTATCTACTAACTTCTTTCTAATATTAAATAAAATATTAGGTCTAATCTTCTTTCTCCAAAATGTTAAAGAAAAATGCCAAAATAAATCTTCCGTAATTGCTATTAGCAAAAATAAAGTAGAAACAATTACTACTTTCTTAACATCTACAGCAGTAATTGCAGTTATAAATTTACTTTCTACAATAGGTCCTATAAAACCAATAATACCTAAGATAATATAAAAGAATGTAATAACTAATAATTTGCTTTTTACATCTTTAAAGAATTTTAAACTCTTTTTAATATAATCCTTCTTTATTCTTTTTTTACTCATATTTTTACACCTACAACTTATATTAATTCTTTTTTATTATAATTTATATATGATATTATTATAAATCCAATTGTAAGTAATAAACTAATAATAATAGTCCATGGATTTATAGCTATTTTAGATATAACATTTCTAGTATCTGCTAATGTATAAATACTAAAGTATTTTAAAAATTCTACATTAGAAGATAATTCAGATAATAAATTAAGTATATAAGATATAAACACTATACCTAAACTAATACCTATTGTCTTTTTATTTTTATGTAAGAATGTTGATATAAATAGATTAATTGCGAATAATGGTAATCCAATAAATATAGGAGTTAAACTAAGTAATATAAATTGTTTATGATCAAATGTTCCACTAATAGATAATGAAATATAATTAAATATTCCCAATATTAATACCATTAATATAATATAAGTAATACTTACAATAATCTTATTAGTCATTATCTTAGTTCTTTTAATAGGTAATGTTGCTAGATATTCTATAGTCTTTTCACTTTCTTCTTTGAGTACCATATTTCCACCTAACATTGAAGAATAAAAACCAACAATTAGTAAAATAAACATAAACCCTTCTGATTTTACCCATCCATAAGCAGTTTCTATTGAAGTCATATCCATATTAAAAGCTTTTAATACTTCTTCAGGAAACACTTTCATTAACTCATCCATACTTTTCATAGTATCATCAGTAATAATATATGGATATATTAAATAAACTACTAAAAATATTATTATTAATATAGATATCCATATTAAAAAGTTTTTGAAATTTACTTTAAATTCTCTTTTAATCATAATATATCTCCTACTTATAGTAATTAATAAATAAGTCTTCTAAAGGTATTTCTTGAATAATAATTCGATTTATATCATACTTAGATAATTTCTTTATAAGTACATTAGGATCAAGATTATTAATAAATGTTATCTCATCTTTAGATTCTTTTATCACTTTTAATTTTAAATCTTTTTTAATACTACTAATGTCTTTTGAATTTATAATTAAATACGTATAATTATCTTTCTTTATATTTTCCATCAAATCTTCTTTAATAATTCTTCCATCTTTTATAAATCCTACTCTATCACATATATTTGAAACTTCATTCAAAACATGTGAAGAATATATTATTGTAGTACCTTTTTCTTTTTCCTTTAGTAAAATATCATGAAAAGCATTTTGCATTATTGGATCCAAACCACTAGTTGGTTCATCTAATATTAATATTTCTGGTTCATGCATAAGTGCTAATACTATTCCTACTTTTTTTAAATTACCTAGTGATAAGTCTTCTATCTTTTTATTTTCATCTACTTTTAATACTTTTACTAACTCTTTTCTTCTCTTACTTAAATTTCTATTATAAAAAGATTCATGATAATCAAATATTTCTTTAATAGTCATATCTTCATATAAATTTATTTCACTAGGAAGATAACCGATTATTCTTTTTGTTTCTAAATCATCTTTAGAAAATTCTTTACCATTTATATATATATCACCACTAGTTTTATTAATTAGTCCTAAGATTGTACGAATAGTTGTAGATTTACCTGCTCCATTAGGCCCAATAAATCCATATATATCTCCTTTTTTTATTTGTAGCGATACATCTTCTATTCCTTTAGAATTACCATAATATTTTTTTAATTCTTTTACTTCTAAAATGTATTTATCCATAAACTTACCTCTTTTAAAAAGTATTTAATTAAATTATAACATACTAATTTTTACAATCATCAAATTCTACATATGATTTACCATTATCAAATGAATGATTATACATAGAATATGAAGTTATTACATTATTTTTTCTATATATAGATTTATCTTTTTTTAAATATTGGTAATATTTTTTATTACTTAGATTAGGATATGATAAGTATATATAAATAATTTTTAAATTATCCGCATCTATTAAAGCATATTCATAAGTATCACCAAAACCATCAATAGTAATATAAGCTGGATATTTATATGATGATTCATCATAGATTATTTTATTTAAATATACACTACTATCATTACAACCATTCGAAATAATTAAACTTAAGTTTCTTAATCTTTCTATTTCCGCATTAAAATCATCCTCTTTATATTTTGCATCTAATAATATATATCCATCTGTATCAAATAAATTAGTTTGTAATGTAGAAGAAAAAGTTGCTTCTATCAATTTTGATTTATCATCAGGAAATACTGATAAATTTGAATCTAAATCATTTCCGTATTTATTAATAAAATAGTTTTTATTATAGTTTTTAATACCATCAAGTTTATTATATGGAGGAAATAAAGTAAATAATATGATACTAAATGATATTATTGTTAGTAATATAATAATTATTAAAATAACTTTGATACTTCTTTTCATCGCTCATACCTCTTTAAATTTATTATACTATTTTCTGTTTTTACATCCAAGAAAAAGCAAATTGAAAGTACGTATAATTCTTGTGTATTCGGCTTTCTGTTAATTCACATTTTTTAATAAAAAATATATAAAATAACCGAAAAGTTCGAATAAAAGCAGTCAAAAAACAGTCAACGTTTAATACATTGACTGTAACCAAAATACTTTTTCCCGCATCTCATGAATTATTTAACAATATCTGAATTAATTAACCAACACAACTAAACTTATTGAAAACAACTAATTTTTATTTCTAATTTCTATTCAAAATTACTATAGGACGTACACCATATGCTTTTGTAGTATAAGATCTTGTCCTACCAAATCCACCAGTCTTAGTTACACACATCATATCTCCATTCAATACTTGTGCTAACCAATATGCCTGTTCATCAGTTCCCATGTGTGATGGATTTCTTAAATCATATATAGTTACTCCAGAAACAGCGTTTGAAAGATCAAGGTTTGTTAACTCATCAGAATTTGGCATTCTAACAACAGATACATTACTACTCAAACTCTTTAGTTTTGTGCCATACGCTTCTATATACTTCTGTACATTGGAATTGCTTGTAGTTGGCGTTATAACGGAACTACCAGACCAATTTTTACTATTGGAGAAAGTGGTTGTTTGCATCACTGAACTCTGTTTTGGATCTGTCACTGATAATGTGATGTTATAAATAGGCATAGCTGTTATTTGTGTGCTAGTAATTTTAATAATCATAAATTCTTCTTCGCTACCAATTTTAAACTTTTCTCCAACCTTATAATCAACCCAGTTTGCAGTATAGGTCCTATTCCCTGTACTTCCTTTGGCTATCGTTACACTTGTTTGCGCTGTTGTTCCATTTGAGCCTGTCCATCCTGCAAATCTATAACCTGTCTTAGTTGGCGCTTGCAATGTTATTGTATTGGTATCAATCTGGTATGTAGTTGGATTTGCACTATTATTTGTTCCTCCGCCTAAATTATATGTTATGGTATATGTATCTTTACTCCAATTTGCCGTATATGTTTTATCTCCAGTACTTCCTTTGGCTATCGTTACACTTGTTTGCGCTGCTGTTCCGTTTGAGCCTGTCCATCCTGTAAATGTATAACCTGCCTTAGTTGGCGCTTTTAATGTTATTGCTGCACTTTCAATGTTGTAATTAGTTGGATTTGCACTATTATTTGTTCCTCCATTTAGTGTATACCCGATTGTATAATTAACAGGTGTCCAGTTTGCTGTATATGTTTTATCTCCAGTACTTCCTTTGGCTATCGTTACACTTGTTTGCGCTGTTGTTCCATTTGAACCTGTCCAACCTGTAAATGTATAACCTGTTCTAGTTGGTGTCTTTAATGTGATTGTTTCTGTCTCAACGTTATAACTTGATGGATTAACACTATCATTTGTTCCACCATTTAGTGT
>CADCQR010000096.1 GCA_902803685.1 uncultured Erysipelotrichaceae bacterium | reverse complement strand
TTCCAAGCATCAAAATACATTGTTAATTCATAATAAATTCCTTTAACATAAAAAGCAGTCATGTCGGAAGCAATAACTTCAATGGCCTGGTTAAATATTTTTACCCTTCCATATCGAATTATTATATTTCTCGTTCTCTTCTTCTGGTTTCTTCCATTGATAATGTTTTCCTTGACATTTTACATCCTCATATTTGCATAATCTATGAACATAATTATCGGTATAAACAACTCCATAATGATTTCTTATAAAGGTATTTATCCATCTATATCCATGTGTCTTATGTTTACTATGTACTTCTTTAATCAATTCTAAATCACTTTGTCTTGATATTTCTTTTAAACTAGGATTTTCCTTTCTATATTTCCATTTATAATAACCCGATTTACTCACATCTAATAATTTACATAAATAATTAATTGAATAATATTTACTAAAATATTCAATTATTTGATATTCACATCTGATATAGAAACGTATTCCTTTTTTACACCAACTCCTTTCACCACATAACCTTTTTTTTATCTCATCAACTCAATTTCTTTTTTTAAGAGTTTTTCTTCTAATTTTTCTATTTCAGTTTTGTTTCTATTATATCTTCCACAATTTGGATTATTATGTCTTCCAGTTTTAGACTTCAATCCTTCAATACCACTCTCACGATATAATTTAATCCATTTGGCAAATATACTAGGATGGATGTCTTTACTTTCCGCGAATCTTCTATATCCAACTTTGGAATCAAAATATTCTAAAACTAATTTTTCTTTTTCTTCAGGTGTTCTCATAACATTATTTGTTCCTATAGGCCTTCCCATATAATCATCTCCTTTATTGAATTTTATCATATCACTTCAAATAAGCCTTTTTTAGTGGAATAAAACGTTGTGATTTACATATATACATATAAATCAATAAAAATATACTTTAATTTTTTTTGAAAATTTGATATAATCATGAATGTCAATCGACAATAGGGGGGAGTATAAATGAAGAAAGTAGCAGAATTTATCGTTGAAAAAAGATATTTTGTTTTAATACTTTTTATAGTACTGACTTGCATTAGTATTTTTCTGTCGACCAAAGTAACAATTAATGATGACATATCTAAGTACTTACCAAAAAATAGTGAAACTAGAATTGGTATGGAAATAATGGATAGGGAGTTTGATAAAGAAAAAAAATCAGACTTGTATGTTATGTTTGAAAATATTGCAGGACAAGAAGAGAAAATATTAGATGAGTTAGCAACCATTGATGGAATACAAGAAGTAGAATATGAATTTACAAATGACTATAATAGAGATGGATACACGCTTTATCGCATAGATGTTTCTGATTATTCAGATAGTAAAACAGCAGCTAAGGTGTATGATTCAATAAATGAGAAATTTTCTGACTATAAAATTAATCTTTCTGGCTCTATCTATGATGAAAATAAGCCTGTGTTACCTAGTTGGATTATATTTACAGCAATTGGTAGTGCTATCGTAATCTTAATTATTATGTGTGATTCATATATAGAGCCATTCTTATTTCTATTTACAATTGGTTTGGCTGTATATCTCAATAAAGGAACAAATATAATTTTTCCTAGTGTATCTAATGTTACAGATTCAATATGTGCGATATTGCAAATGGCATTATCAATGGATTATTCCATTATGTTGATGAATAGATACACTCAAGAGAAAGGCCAAAATATTGAAAAGAAAGAAGCTATGAAAAAAGCTTTACATAATTCTTTCTCGTCAATTTCATCATCTTCTGTTACTACAATAGTTGGTCTTATGGCTCTAGTATTTATGTCCTTTACAATAGGAAAAGACTTAGGATTTGTTCTTGCTAAAGGCGTATTACTTAGTCTAGTATGTATATTTGCAGTATTACCGGGACTTATTTTGATGTTTGATAATTTGATAGAAATGACAAAGAAAAAACATTTAGATATAAAAACAAATAAAATAGCTATTACATCATATAATTTAAGATATGTTGGTTTAGCATTAATAATAATAATGTTTGGAGTTAGCTATGTATTAAAGGGAAATTTGAAAATACTATACACTGAAAGTCAGAACGATGTGGTTCATACTGTATTTCCAAATGATAATCAAATGGCTATAGTATACAATAGTAAAGATGAAGAGGAAGTTGCTAAAATATGTCGTAATGTTAATTCTGCACATGTTTCTAAAGTTATGTGTTATGGGAATACTATAGGTGAAAAATTAACTTATCAGGGGTTAACAAAAAGAATTGATGAGTTAGGTACTGAAAAAGAAATAGATGATTATCTATTAAGAATGGTTTATTATAACTATTACGCCTCAAATAACACCGTAGAATTGTCTACACGGGATTTTATAACCTTCATAGAAAATGAGGTATATACCAAAGAATCTCTTGCCAAACACGTTAGTGTTGATACTAAGACTGATATAGCCAAACTTAAATATTTTGCTATACCAGAAGAATTCCGTAAACAGAGAACTTCGGCAGAACTGGCCGAAATATTAGGTATTGAAAAAAGCAGTATTGATAATTTACTTCTATATTATCATTCATACAATACAGATACTCAATTAACTATTAACGAATTTATAGAGTATGTTTATAGAGACGTCTTAAATAATGATATATTTAAACCATATATAAATGATGATATATTAAG
The DNA here is from genome assembly GCA_902803685.1 of uncultured Erysipelotrichaceae bacterium. The sequence goes on along the minus strand of CADCQR010000096.1, from coordinate 4,232 downwards.
GAAATTAAATAAGTTAAATAGCTTCATTAATGTAAATACTCTTAATACTAAATATAGTAGTAAAGAAATGGCATCATTATTTGGTGTTGATGAAACGATAATGGATAATCTTTATTTATACTACAATGTAACAAACGGTGTTGACTATAAGATGTCTATGTATGATTTTTCTTCATTCTTACTGAATGATATTGTTACTAATCCAACATATGCATCACAATTTGACGAAAATGCAATAGACAAGATTAGATTATTAAATAAATATAGTAATACTCAAGAGGCTTCAAAAGTGATGGGTGCTGAAGAACTAAGTGGATGGGTTGATACTGATGAGTCTAAGATAAAATTGTTATTAATATTATTAAACTTAGATAAAGATAATAATTCCACCTATACATTAAAAAATATTAGTGATCAGAGCATAGAAGTATTGAATAATCTTTTAAATCAAATTAAGGAAAACCCAGATTTTATTAAAGATTTAAATTATGATGATATAAATACTATCGTTGATTATATTAAGAATTATGATGTGAATGAAAATATCAGTATAGAAGAATTAGAAGAGAAGATTCCCAATATTATTAGTGAGTTAAATCTAGAAGAGTATAAAGATATTTCTATAAAAGAACTATATGAAAAATTAAAAGTAGCTTTAAAAAATAAGATAGAAAATTTATATGAGAAATCAGAAGCTATAAAAAAAGCATATGATGATGGTGATAATTTAACTTACCATGATTTATCTAGCTTAATTGGAATTGATGAGAAATATACTAAAATTTTATATGTATTACTAGACAGCAAAAATAGTAAATTGGCATCAACCCCTAAAGAATTAATATCTTATATAATTGATAATAAGGATAATCCTTTATTAGCAACTAACTTAGATGATGAAAAAATAGAATCTTTAACTAAAGTAAAAAGTATTATTGACAACTCATATACTAATTATAATTACTCAGAGATGGCTAATATTATTGGTATGGATGAGGAAATAACTAAGAAACTATACGGATTGTATGTATCAAGGTATACTGAACAATTATTTACCAAAAAAGAGATAATAGATTTTGTATTAGAATATAAAAATAGTAAAGAATTATCTAAAATTGATAGTGAAACAATTAGTCAGTTAGAGACACTTAGGAATGTTATAACATCAGTAGAAAATGATACATATTATAATGCCACTGGAATGAGTGCATTACTAGGTGTAGATACAACTGATATGCGATTGTTGTATTCTAATTATGATTTGATAAATAATTATAATCAAACTATTTCTATTAAAGAACTAACAGATTTTATTTTAACAGAAGTTGTAAGTAACCCCAGATTTAATGGAAATATAAGTAATGAAACAAGAAATAAATTATCTACTCTAAATTTAATAATGAATGATAGTTCAGCAAATAAAAAGTATACTAGTATTAATATGTATGAAACACTTTCTCCATTGAGTGAACAAAAATTCGATTATAATTTATTAGATTTACTATATCTTTATTATGGAAGCGTTAACTCATACTCTAATGTATACAAATTAACACTTGAAGAATTTGTAAATTATTTAAATGATGATATTCTTAAAGAAGATAAATTTTCAGAATTTATTGAAGATGATATGAAACAAGAGATTCTTGAAAGTAAAAAAACCATTACTGAAGCAAAAAAAATGTTAGTAGGAAAGAATTATTCTAGAGCAGTTATATATACTGATTATGGTTATGAAGATGATAATACATTTGAATTTATAAAAGATTTAAAATCAGATTTAAGTAAAACTAAAAATGATAATTACTTAATAGGAAATTCACCAATGGCTTATGATTTAAATTCAACATTTGGTAAAGAATTTAATTTTATATCTTTATTAACTATGATATTAATTTTTACAGTAGTAGCAGTTACGTTTAAATCTGTATTTATTCCATTCATATTAACTTTGATTATTCAGTGCAGCGTATATATAACAATGTTTATATTATCTATATTTGGTGGAAATGTTTACTTTATATCATTACTAATAGTACAAAGTATTCTTATGGGTGCAACTATTGATTATGCTATTTTATATACATCATATTATATAGAATATAGAGGTACATATAATAAAAAAGGTGCTTTGATAAACGCTTATAAGCAATCAATTCATACTATATTAACCAGTGCTTCTGTACTAATTATTGTAACGTTTATAGTTGGATTTTTTGCTAATGCTATATCCTCTAAAATATGTATGACTATCTCGCAAGGAACTTTATGTGCAACTTTATTAGTTTTGTTTATACTACCTTCAGTTTTGGCTTCGCTTGATAAAGCGTTAGTTCATAAAAAATAATATTGAAAGACCCTCATTTTATGATACAATGTGTATAGTAAAGGAGGGTTTTTATGACACCACATATAGAAGCAAAAGATGGAGAAATAGCCAAAATAGTAATTATGCCAGGCGATCCATTGCGTTGTAAAATGATTGCAGAAACATATTTAACAGATTATAAATTAGTTAATCAAATTAGGAACCAATTGGCTTATACAGGTTACTATAAAGGGAAGAGAGTAACAATATTTTCATCTGGTATGGGAAACCCAAGTATGGGAATATATTCACATGAATTATTTGAACAGTATGGTGTTGAAGAAATAATAAGAGTTGGTACTTGTGGTTCGTTAAAAAAAGAATTAGGACTTTACGAAGTTGTTTTAGTAGACAATACATATTCATATTCTAATTACTTAAAGGAATTGTCCGACCAGCTGAGAAAAACACTTTCTAGTAGTGAAGATCTTAATGATAAGATTAGAATCGCTGCAAAGGAGTTGGGAATTTCTATGCACTATGGAAATGTTTTCTGTACAGATACATTTTATAATCATGCGGATATTGAATTGTTAACTACTAGATACCAGTGTATAGCGACAGAAATGGAAACATTTGCATTATTTGCTAATGCGATAAATCTAAATAAAAAAGCAGCTGCTATATTGACTGTTTCAGATAATTTAATAACTCACGAGGAAACAACAGCCGAAGAACGTCAGAATTCATTCAATAAAATGATTGAATTAGCATTAGAATCAATACTTAAATAAAAAATCATTGACTTTCAATGATTTTTATTTTATAGTAAGTAACCGACTTATAGTAACTGTGAGGGGGTTATTTATATGAAAGAAATTCCTGTGGAAGAGTTAGAAACAAAGCCATATATTGCGACGATTGTAAGAAAAATACCTATATCTAATGAAACTTTTATATTTGTCTATAGCGGTACCGAGACAGGCACTTATTATGAGGATTCTCAACTCTTTATAGACAGCTGCGATAACCAATACAGTAATATAAACTCTTGTACTCCATATATATGTCAAGACCCTTATGCATGCGCAAATGTTATGTCATTAGAAGCTGCTAAAGAAAAATATGGAGTTCAAATGTTGGGTGAAAGTGATGATGAAGAACCAATAAAAAATTCAGAAGAATTGAACAAAAATGCTATACTTTCCGCTTATGATATGGGTGCTGAACATGTATATTACCTATGCAAAATGGGTGATGATGAAAAATGCCTTACAATAAAATATAATTATGAAGATGTTATTAGTTCATACTGGAAAAGATTCTTTTCTGGGCTTATTTCAGAAGAAGAACCTAGTGAATCTGATGATATTAGCGAATATGATAAATTGTCATTAAGTAAAATAGATGTAGGAGATGATTTGGCAGTAGACAAACTGTTGACAAAAATTGAGAGTGGAGAACTTGATTTACAGCAATTGGCAGGTCTAGCAGAGCTATTGGCTGAATATAGTGAAAACATTGAAATTATAGCAGATGCCATTAAAGATGCAACTGGGGAGAATGATAAAGAAAGTGAAGTCAGTACTGGGGCTAAATTAACTCAGCCAATTGACGTAAACAAGCTACTTAGTCAAGTGACCAAAACGTTAGTAGCTCAGAATGAACCAGCTAAGGAAATGATTGTAGAAATTGCTAGAAGAGACTTAACAAATCATAAGAAGTTAGGAATATTATTAACAGGTGAAACTGGTGTTGGAAAAACAGCATTAATGTCTCTCATTGCAAAATATATAGAAAGACCATTCTTAATAGTTGATACTACTCAACTATCTTCTCCTGGATATGAGGGATTACATATAGAAGAAGTATTATGGAGGTTTTATAGGGATTGTGGTTATGATATAGATAAAGTACAACATGC
>CADCQR010000095.1 GCA_902803685.1 uncultured Erysipelotrichaceae bacterium | reverse complement strand
TGTACTCCTAATAATGTCAATGTGGAAGGTAGCATTACTGATGATCAGGTACCAAATAAGAACAATAGAGAAGCAAAAAAAGAAGATACAGAGGATGAGGATGATATGTTTTAGCTAGTATAGTTTTCTATATTAGCTTTTTTACTTTTCAAAAAATATTTGTTGAAATATACTTTTTCTTATGCTATATTAAAACTTGTAAAGCAAATGCGAAAGAGGGAATATATCGGAGTAATAAGAGAGCTTGTGGTTGGTGTAAACAAGTTATGAAGATATATTTAAATCACTTTCAAGTGCGATTTATGGATAAGATAAATACGGTTTACGCGTTATAGTATAGAGATATCTTTTGATATGAATTAAGGTGGTACCGCGGATATTTTTCGCCCTTGAATACTACCTTTTTTATTTGTTTTATCCTAAAAAGGGAGGCAAAATGTTTTTTAATGTAATTTTATTAATAGTTGGATTTGTGATGCTAATAAAGGGAGCGGATATTTTTGTAGATGGTGCTAGTAATGTGGCTGCTAATTTCAAGATATCCAAGATGCTTATAGGACTTACTATTGTAGCATTTGGTACTAGTGCTCCAGAATTTGCGGTATCAGTTAAGTCTATTCTCGCTGGCAGTGGTGATATTGTTTTAGGTAATGTTATAGGTAGTAATATATTGAATATATTATTGATATTAGGCGCATCTTCAGTTGTTCATGCTTTGAATGTCAAAAATAACACCGTCAAGAAAGAGCTGCCAATAACACTTCTAATAACAGTTCTATTTGCTACACTTTTATCAGATAGCTTATTTGACAGTGGTGCCGTTAATATGTTTACTAGATGTGATGGTATTGTCTTGTTATTATTTTTCTGTGTATTTATTTACTATTTAATAAGTATGACTAGAAACAAGATTGATGAAGACCAAGATACTAGTGACAATATGCCACTATATAAGTCATTGATATTTACGGTTGCGGGTATTTGTGGCATAGTGTTTGGAAGTAATTTTGTTGTAGATAATGCTTCTGTAATTGCAAAGTCGATAGGTGTTAGTGAAAGACTAATATCGTTGACTATAATAGCCTTAGGAACATCTTTACCTGAGTTAGTCACCAGTGTTACAGCAACTTATAAAGGTGAATATGATATTGCCATGGGTAATGTAGTTGGAAGTAACATATTTAATATAGGTATGGTTATTGGTATACCAGTGGCTTTGTTTGGTGGTATTGGGACAATTACATTTAGTTATATTGATTTAATTGTTATGGTAATGGCTGCCTTGATGTTATTTTTGTTTTCACTAAATGATCATAGGATAACTAAACGAGAAGGTTTCCTCTTCTTAGTTATATTTGTAATTTATTATTCTTATGTTATTTTTTTGTAGGAGGTAAAATATGAAGTTTGAAAAATTGGATAATAATTCTGTATCTGAGGTTGAGAGTAAATATGTAGAACATTGGAATAAGATAGATATTCTTACTAAGAGTACAGAAGGTAGAAAAGATGGTCCTAAATATGTATTCTATGATGGACCAATATATGCTAATGCTAAACCTGGTATTCATCATAAATAAACAAAAACTATTAAAGATTCTTTTTGCAAATTCAAAGTAATGCAGGGGAATTATGTTTTACGTAAAATAGGTCTTGATACACATGGATTACCTATCGAAGTTAATGTTGAAAAGAAGTTGGGCTTCAAAACAAAAGCTGATATTGAAAAATTAGGTGTAGAAAACTTTTGTAAAGAGTGTAAAAATGAAACTGCTACTAATATTGATGAAGTAAAAAAAGTAACCGATATGATGGGGCAATTTATTGATTGTGATAATCCGTATGTTACTTGTGATAATGAGTACATTGAATCTGAATGGTGGATTGTTGATCAACTTAATAAAAAAGGGTTGCTATATCACAGTAATAAGGTATTGCCTTATTGCACTAGATGTGGAACAGAACTTTCGTCTTTTGAAGTTGCTCAAGGATATAAAGAAGTATCTGTTAATACGGTAATTGTGCCATTCAAATTAGTTGATGATGATACTTATGTATTGGTATGGACCACTACACCTTGGACATTAATGGCTAATGTTGCCTTATGTGTTAATCCAAAACTTACTTATTTAAAAGTAAACAGCAAGGGATATAATTTTATTGTTGCTGAAGAGCTAGCCAAAAAAGTTTTAGGTGATGAGTTTGAAGTAATTGAAAAATATAAAGGTATCAATCTTGTTGGTAAAAAGTATGAGCAATTGCTCCCTTTTGTTAAAGTTGAGGGAAAAGCTTTTGAAATTTTAGCGGATGACTACGTTACAGCAACAGATGGTACAGGTATTGTTCATATTGCTCCTGCCTATGGTGTTGATGATAATCGTGTAGCTAACGAAAATGGAATTACTTTTATTAATCCAGTTGGAAAAGATGGTTGCTATACTGAAGGATTATGGCAAGGAAGATTAGTTACTGATCCTGAACTTGAAATTGATATTATTAAATACTTGAAAGCAGAAGATAAATTATTCAAAAAAATAAAGATGACTCACGATTATCCACATTGTTGGAGATGTAAGCAACCACTTGTTTATTATGCTAAACCTGCTTGGTATATTAATAATACAGCTTATAAAGAACAAATTATTGCTGAAAATAAAAAAATCAATTGGTATCCTGATTATGTTGGAGAAAAAAGATTTGCTAATTGGCTAGAAAATATGATTGATTGGGGTATTTCTAGAAACAGATACTGGGGATGTCCTCTTCCTATTTGGACGTGTGAATGCGGACATTTTGAGACAATTGGTTCTGTTAAAGACTTAAAAGAAAAATCTTTAGATCCAATTGCTGATGATATTGAATTACATAGACCATATGTAGATAATATTCATATTAAGTGTCCGAAATGTCAAAAGACTATGTCTCGTGTTCTTGATGTATTAGATGTGTGGTTTGATTCTGGAGCTATGCCTTATGCTCAATACCATTATCCATTTGAAAATAAAGAATTATTTGAAAGCCAATTCCCAGCTGATTTTATAGCTGAAGGAGTAGACCAAACTAGAGGCTGGTTCTATGTGCTTTTAGTATTATCGACACTAATAAGTGGAAAATCTAGCTTTAAGAATGTTGTTGTAAACGATATGATGCTTGATGCTCATGGTAAAAAGATGTCTAAGTCAGTTGGAAATATCATTAATCCAGTAGAAATTATGACTAAGTATGGCGCTGATACCATTAGATTTTACATGGTGTATACTTCACCAGTTTGGACGCCTTTACGTTTTGATGAGGTTGGTGTTAAAGAGGTATATTCAAAATATATATCAACGTTAAAAAACGCTTATTCTTTCTTTGAAATGTATGCTAACGCAGATGGCATAGACCCTAGAGAATATAGTATCCCTGTAGCAAAGAGAGAATTAATAGATAGATGGTTAATCTCAAAACTTAATAAACTTGTCAAAAATGTTACTGCTGCTATGGAAGAATATGATTTGAATAAAGCTACTAAATATATAGTCCCATTCTTAAATGACGATTTATCTAATTGGTATATTAGAAGTACCAGAAGAAGATTCTGGGATTCTGAATTAACAGATTCTAAAAAAGCTGTCTATTTGACTACTTATGAAGTATTAGAAACATTATGTAGATTGTGTGCACCTATTACTCCATTTGTTACTGAAGAAATCTATACTAAATTGACTGGTAAAGAATCAGTTCATTTAGCTGACTACCCAGTATATAATGAATCGCTAATAGATGAAGCTGTTGAAAAGCAGATGGATTTAGTTAGAGATATTTGTAGTTTAGGTAGATACGCTAGAGAAGAAGTAAATATCAAAGTTCGTCAGCCAATTAGTAATTTGATGTTACCAGAAGACAATAAAGCTATTATTGGTAATTTAGATGTGGTAATAAAAGAAGAATTAAATGTAAAAAATATAACTTATAAACAAGATATGAGTGAGTATCTAGAGTATGTGGTAAAACCTAATTTTAAAGAGTTAGGAAAGACTTTAGGTTCTAAAATAAAAATTCTTCAAGATAAATTAACTAAGTTTAGTACTAAAGAAGTATCTGAAATTAAAAATGGTGATATGACTATTGATCTTGAGGGAGAAGAATTTAATTTAACAGAAGATGTAGTTATAATTTCATTGAAGCAAAAAGAAGGATTTGCATCCTATGCAAATGATAAAACATGTGTGGTACTTGAGACAACACTTACTGAAGATTTGATATTAGAAGGACTTGCTCGTGAGTTTGTAAGAACTGTGCAAGCATTAAGAAAAGAATCCGATTTTAATATTGTTGATCACATTAATGTTTTCTATAATGGTACTGATAAAGTAAAGCTTATGCTTGATAAATATTATGATTACGTAATGGGTGAAGTTCTAGGTGATAAATTAATTCTTATAGATGATGAACCTTTAGATGAATTGAATGATGAAAAAGTTATCATAAGAGTTGAAAAAATATAATAGGGGGCTTTTTATAAGTCTCTTTTTTATTTTTATTTAATTTGTTATAATTTGATTGGAAGGATGATTACAGTGAAAAAAGATAAAGATTCTGAATTTACAGATTTTAGAAATCGAATATTATTAGTTATATTAGGATTTGTTATAGTTGTAATGTTGTTGATAATTATATTTGTGAAGAAATTTTCTTTTACAGGACCTATTAACACAAAAATGAAAAGAAAAGAGACTTTTTTAGTATTTGTAAATAATAGAAAATGTAGCAACTGTGAGGAAATTAAGCTTTATTTAGATAATCTGGGTGTAAAATATGAAATTATGTATGAAGATAATGATGATGCTAAAGCTATATTTAAAAAATATGATTTTGTTACAGATAATGATGTATCTCCGGCTGTATTATATATGGTCGATGGAAAGTTATTTGCTAATTTAGTAAATATTAATTCTAAAAATGAATTGTATTGCTTTATTAAAAACTACAAGTTAAGTGATGTACAAGATAATGATGCAGGAAGTTGTTCTAGCAATGCAGAAGTAGAAGAGTAGGTGTTTTATGAAAAAAGTAGCATTAGTTACTGGAGGTAATAGAGGAATTGGCAGGGCAATTGCTGAGGAGCTTGCAAAAAAAGGAATTAGCGTTGCTATAACATATTGTTATCATGAGCAAGAAGCTAATGAAGTAAAGAAATATCTTGCTGATAACTATAATGTTTCTGTTATGGTATATAAATGTGATATATCAAAAGAAGCTGATGTAAAAAATATGGTTTCAGATATTCAGAATACATTTGGTAACATAGATATTCTTGTTAATAATGCAGCAACATGTAAAGATTCATTATTTATGGATAAATCGATTGCTGACTTTAAAAGAATATTGGATGTCAACATAGTTGGGACGTATTTAGTTAGTAAGTATGTAGGAAAAATAATGTATGAAAATAAAAAAGGTAAAATAGTAAATATTTCTTCTACAAACGCTATAGATACTTATTATCCAGAATCTTGTGATTATGATGCTTCAAAGGCTGGAGTCATTTCGCTTACGCATAATATGGCCAGGGAGTTTGCTCCTTATATAGCGGTCAATTGTGTGTGCCCCGGTTGGGTTAATACTGATATGAATAGTGAGTTGACACCTCTCCAAAGAGATGAGTATAATAAAAAAATATTGCTTGGACGTTTTGCCAATCCACAGGAAATAGCAAAAGTAGTTGTTTTCTTGACAAGTGATGATGCAAGCTATATAAATGATTCTATTATTAGAGTTGATGGTGGAAAATTTAATGAGTAGGGAGATTTATTATGTACAATGAACTAGGTGTTAGAGAAGAAGTTGTAAAGATTGTTAACGAGAGTGAAAAACAATTAAGAGAAACGTTTTCAGAATTAGATAATTTATGTGATTACAATAGTTTGAGAGTTCTTAATGCTTTTAGAAAATTCGAAGTTACAGAGTCACATTTTAATGAGACTACAGGTTATGGTTATAATGATTTTGGAAGAGATACAATAGAAAAAATATTTGCTGATATATTTGGGTGTGAGGATGCACTAGTTCGTGGGCAATTTATTTCTGGATCTCATGCATTATGTGTTTGCCTTTTTGGGTTACTTAGACCAAATGACATTTTACTTAGTATTTGTGGGAAGCCTTATGATACATTGGATGAGGTAATAGGAATTGTACCTAACGATTCATCATTAATGAGTTTTGGAGTTAAGTATAATCAAATTGAGTTAGTTAACGATGATTTTGATTACGCCGCTATTGAGGATTTTATTACCAAGAATAAAGTTAAAGTTATAGAAATACAGAGAAGTAAAGGATATTCTACAAGAAAAAGCATTTCTATTGAAAAAATAGAAGAAGTAATTAAATTTATAAAAAAAATTGATAGTAACATAATTATTATGATTGATAATTGTTATTGTGAATTTGTTTCAAAAGTTGAACCAGTAAGTATTGGTGCTGATATAATGGTTGGTTCTTTGATAAAAAATTTAGGTGGTGGAATTGCTCCTAACGGTGCTTACATAGCAGGAAAAAAAGAATTGGTTGAATTATGTGCACAACGCTTAACACTACCTGGCGAAGGTAGAGAAGTTGGACCAACGCTCGGAATCAATAAGCAAATCTTACAAGGTTTATTTATGGCTCCAAGTGTTGTAAATAGCGCCTTAAAAACGGCTATTCTTACTTCTCTTGTTATGGAAAAGATGGGATATAATGTTGAACCAAAATGGAACGAAGAAAGAGCAGATATAGTTCAAAATATTATTTTTGGCAGCCCCGAATTATTGATAGAGTTCACGCGAGGAATTCAACAAGCTAGTCCAATAGACTCCAACGCCGTTGTTGAAGCTTGGGATATGCCTGGATATACAGATAAGGTTGTTATGGCTTCAGGTTCATTTACTCAAGGATCTTCAATAGAATTATCTTGTGATGGTCCTATTAGAGAGCCGTATATTGCCTATATGCAAGGAGCATTAACATATAATTATGGTAAGTTTGGTTTAATGAAGGCATTAGATAGAATATATAAATAATAGGAGGCTTACTATGAAATATAGAAGCGTTGGTTTAAATGATGTTCATGGAGGAGAACTTTGGCATTACAGCTTGGTAAAATATAATCCAATGTATGCAAAACAATTATCAAAGTTGCGAGAAATGAATTACGAACTGGCCGATTTAGTAGAGCAGTGTCCTAATCTTAGTACGGATGATGATGGCTATCAATGTTATATGATATTTAGAGAGGACTCTCAACCAGTGGGGGCAGTTGTTGTAGATAGGCAGCTTGATACAGATAGCTTGCAATTGATTATACAAATAAATGATAAATGCTCTAGTGACACAATCCTAGATATTACTAATAGAATTGTATCTACATTAGGAGCAGTACATTATGACAAAGATAGCATTGAAATCAAAATTAATAATGATATAGATTTATCAAAAGAGGATTGTCAATATGATAGAATCGAATATCCAGATGGCTTAGTAACATACGTTTTCTCCAACCAAAAAAATTCGGTTGCTGCTCCAAAATTAATCGATGAAATTTCTGATTTGGAGACCTTTCTTGCTAATGCATCTATTCATTTTAAAAGAGATTTGTCCTATTATAATAATAATCTTCATGGTATTTTTGATAAGGACTTAATTGATGGAATTTTAACTGGTAGTATTTCTTTAAATGATTTTCTATTTAGAATAAATCCATATTGTATTGTTACTAAAAATAAAGACGATACCTCAAGTACTTATAGTTTTTATAGAGATGGTAAAGTTAAGTATATAAAAATAAATCCTCATATTGGAAGGCGTGATTATGAAGCTCGTTATTATTTACAAAATGATTTTTTTATGTTGGAGGATAATTATAATAAAATTAAGTATGAAAATGATGATGATTTTTTATCTCTAAAGTCCGGAAACATCGAATGCTTTAAGCATAGTGGCGAGAAAGTATTGAGATATCATACACCGATTATTGATAATACGTCAGTTACTCTTGAATTACGAACCACTGCTGATGATGGTATTGAAAAATGTTATGTTAATTTTAATTTTCATAAATCAAATGGTAATATTAAGGGACAATATTGTTTAAGACTATTACCAAGATATGGATCTTTAACATTTAATTATACTAGCAGAAGTGGTACTAAGGAAGTTTTTTCTAAAGATGCGCTATTGAATGGAGAAAACTTGGATCCGCAACAAATCGATGATTATTCACTAGGGCAAGTAAATGATTTGATTTTAACAGCAATTTCTTTTATTAATAGTAATGCTGACGGGGCTAAGAGATTACCTATTTCTTTGGAACATTCTGATGTTTTACAGAAGGCGTTTGAATGTAAAGAAGAAAGTCTGGATAATTTGGTAAACCTTGTTAATCAAATACCACTAACTCATTTAAATTATTCAATAAACAATTATGTCAACAATATGACAGATGGGTTGTCCAATGAGGCTAAGAAATTGGTAAATTCCATATAAATTATGTTCTAATAGTAAATACTTCTCATATACTTTCTTGAGGTGAAGGCATGATAAGTAAAAAAAATTTATGGTATTTGATGTTATTATCTATAATAGTATTTTTATCAGTTTATTATGTGACTATGCCAAATGATTTACTTAGTAATATAAGTACTTCAAAGAAAACTGATAGTAATGATAAAATTGTAGAAAAAATTGAAGAAGCGTCTTCCTTGGTTGCGCTGAGAGTTAACCTTCAGGAAGAACGGCAAGAAGAAATGACAATATTGCAGAAACAATTGACTAGCGATAGTTCCAGTCAAGAGAAGAACGATGCCTATGAAAAACTTAAGTATTTAAATGAAATCGAATCATTAGAAGAGGAAAATGAGTTAAAACTTAAGAATGAATTAAAATTAGATTGTTTTGTAAAAATTGATAATAATAATATTAACTGTGTATGTATTTCTCCTGAACATGATGAGACACTAGCTAATAAAGTTATGCGGTTAATTCAAAGTAATTTTGAAGAAAAAAAATATATTACCGTTAAATTTCAAAAGAATTAGTACCATTTGTTTGTTTAATCATACTATATTATAGGTGATTTAATGACTAAGTCTATTTTAACTAATAGGGAAAAAGAAATATTTTCATACTTAATTAATGACTATACTACGGCAGATATTGCTATGCTGTTATCGATAAGTGAAAAGACAGTTAGAAATCACATAAGTAATGTTATTCAAAAACTTGGTACTAATAGTAGAAGTGGAGCATTAATTGAACTAATAAAACTCGATGAATTTTCTTTATAAGCGTATAATGTACGCTTTTTTTCATATAATTTATTAGGTGATTTAATGATTAGAAGACAGGCTATTAGAAAAATATTTATAACTACATTATCCTTATTTATACTAATAACGATTAGTACAATAACTAATATTTGTTCAGATGATAAATCTTTAAAAGTGAATTTGGAGTTAGAAGATATTACTGGGCTAACTAATCATTCCGTTTATTTACTTAATAAAAATAATTATTTAGTAAGAAAGAAAGTATTTCTTGATGGCAATGATAGTGAAGAAATTATAAAAAAAATACTAGGTTATTTAAAAATAAATGATAATACAAAATATTCATCTAATTTAGCAGGTTTAATACCCAAAAATTGTAGTTATGAAGTGAAAGTTGATGAAAGCTTTGTTACATTAGATTTCAATAAGGCTTTTTTAAACGTAAAAAATATTGATTTAACGGTTACTTCGATAGTACATAGTATTTATGATTTAGAAAATATTAAGGGGATTACTATATTAGTTGATGGTGACTACATAGATGGTTATCCAAAAATAATTAATAATAATATAGATATTAATCGTGAGACATTTATTACTAGCCGAGATAATATTACTAAAGTTGTAATCTATTATCTACTTAATGATAATGATGAGATGTATTATGTTCCTGTTACCAAGTACCTAAACGATTCTAGAGAAAAGATAAATATTGTTGTTGATGAGATGAAGACTAGTACTTCAAATAATTTAGTTAGTTTAGTTAATAGTAATATCGAACTCATTAGTAGCCGTGAAGATAATGATACAATGATTTTAAATTTTAATAACTTTTTATTTGATAGTAACGATGAAGTGTTGGAAGAAGTTTTGTATTGTATAAGTTATTCCGTTTTTGATAACTATGATGTTGATATGGTAATGTTAGAAGTTAATGGGAAAAATATTTCTACCATATCTAGAGGAAAAATATAATCATTTTATACCTATAAAAAGTATGCATTTTTAAACTTATTTCCGTTTTTGCTTCTATGCAGATAATTATTATTTTAGTAACAAATAAAAATGAACTTTATTTGTATTAATATTTTAATTATTATTTATGTTGTCAATGATTAAAATGAATTCACTTACGTTCGTCATTGACAACATCAAAGATCTTGTAAAACAAATCCTCTCATATACAACTTTAAATGCATCGGTAGGTGTATTTCCATCTAATGATTTAATTGGTGTATTAAGCGATGTAATAGTTTTATTAAATACATCTTGTTTTGATAAATAATCTACTGATTTTCATTTTGGAAAGAATTTTCTGATTTGTTTACTTAAATTTTCAATATTAGTTTTTTGATTAGACACATATGGATTACAAAAAAAATAATTTACATCTTTCTTCGTCAGTAATTTTAGAAAAGCAAATATCTTCTATATCTGTAAAACAAGGATTTCTATCAGTTAAAATTACTGGGATTAATTGGGTAAAATTATTTGTTCCAATCTTATCTTCTAAATTATCAAAGAATTTAACCACTTTATTTGAATTAGAATTAGTAATGATATCAAGTATAGTAAAATGTCAAATTTTTTTGAAAATGTCAGTAAAATCATTTTGTAAAAATGTCAGTAGAGTGTTTTTTAGATAACATCAAAAGGATGTCCTTTTGATGTTATAATATTGTACTCTTATTTGTTAGTCAAGAGTCAAGATGAATGCCTTTGGCACTCTTGACTAACATCCATGAGTAACTGCATAATACATAGATTTATGTGATACAACAGGTGGTAAACCTTTACTCCAAGGAGAGTTGATTGGTTTGTGTGCTTTTGATTTGTTGATTTCTTCTTTCGATTTAAGTGATATCACTACAGGCTTAGATATTTGAGTTTGATATTCTTTAACTGTTTTTAATTCATAAAATTTATCATTATATAAAATATGTTCAGTTCCATCTAGAAATTTATATACTTTCACTTTTTTAGAAGTTGGGATGTATACTTTTTGATTATTATCTAAAATAATGTGATATTGTTTATCATATTTTAAGTAGGAATTATGATATATTTTATGCTCACTCCAAATAGCCAATTCTGTATTATAATCAAAATCTTTTTGTGGACTTATGAAATGATTTTTGGTATTATCAATAGGAAGAGCAAATCTTGCATTGTATTTTGGAATGAATACTTCTTTTAAGTATTGATTTGCTTCTTCGATTGTATGGATACTTTTCTTTTTTAGTTCATTATACAAACGATCTTGAAAAGTTCTCCATAAACGTTCAATGCGTCCTTTTGCACAGGGACTCATAGTAGAAATAATATCCGTTCCTATATGATCTAACATATTTGCAAAACGGGTATTTTTTATTTGTTTTCCTTCTAATTCTTCTTCTAATGTTAATTCCTTTTTTGTAGATTTAAATACTGTTCTATAGTCTGTATATAAGCATTCTGGGATACCATAATTCTCGATAGTTTCCTTTAAAATCATTTGATATCCAAAAGTTGTTTCTTCTTTTTGAAAGAAACAAGATGTAACATTTCCTGTAGAATCATCAATACCACCATGAAGATAATAGTAATTAGAATCTCCATAAAACCATTTATGCTTGGAAGCATCTACTTGAATCAATTCTCCAGCGTTTTCTCGTCTGTCTCTAGGAGGATGTGTATCTTTCTTTTTAACTTTATATTTATGAGGGGATTCAATACCTTTAGAAGTTAAAAGGACATAAATAAAAGAATCAGAAACTTTAATGTTATGAAAATCTTCTAAAGCATCATTGAAGTGATAAAAATTCCAGCCATTATATTCTTCGATATAAAGTCTTACTATTTCATCTTTTAATTCTTGTGAATACCCCTTTCCATTAGGTTTACCTCTAGATTTATGTGGAATAGAATTTATTCCGTTTTTAAGATAAGATTTTTTCTTTCGATATAATTGTCTTTCCGATAATCCAGTTAATCTTATGACTTCATTCATAGACATTTCTTTTGAAATAAGTTTCACCATAATGTCATTTAATCTTTGTTCTTTCATAGTTAATATAATCCTTTCATTATTCATATTAATTACTCCTTTCTCAAGGAGCATATTATACTACATACTGACATTTTCAAAAAATGATATAACATGACATTATCATAAAATGATTACAC
>CADCQR010000094.1 GCA_902803685.1 uncultured Erysipelotrichaceae bacterium | reverse complement strand
TCCTCAATTAGTGCTACGCCAATAAATACATTAATTAGTAATTGTAGCGGATTTACATCACTTGCTTCCGTAGAAAATATTGGAATTATAGGTTCCAATATCAAAGTAACTACCAATGTAATTACAGTAGAAATAATTCCCCCAATAAACAATTTTACTAATAATCCTATTGGCTCTTTATCTCTATCTTTAATATATATAAACCAACCAATAAGAACAGCCGGAAAAGCTGCAATCATAAACAAAACTAACATATTACTCATCTATCTTACCTCTAACGAATTAATTATTTCTTCAAATTTTGCAGGGCAATTACTCACAGAATCAAGATTATGATCTTCTAATACTACACCATAGAAAACACTACCATCTATTAACCCATAATAATAACTCGTTGTACTATAACTATACAATGTAACCTCAATAAACGACCACTCTTTATTATTTATTGTTTTCTTTTTCACAGAACTAACATGCAGATCGGCAGATACATGAATATTAGATTTTAACAATGCTTCCATTGATTTATTATCTCTAGGTATTGCCTCAATATTTGCATAACAGGAATCAACACTATCATGATAAAACCTATCCAAATGAAAATCAGTATCCCAAATATTACCATAATTATAACTTTCATATTTAGAATATTTAAAATCTCTAGGTATTGAATATTTGAGTTTGCCGATTGCCTGACTTTTTTCTTTTTCGTAATTAGTTATAGTCTGCATAACACCATTATCACTCATATCAAATATTAAACAATTGATTAGAGTAAGCACGAAAATTACTATGCCAAGAGAAAATATAGCCAAAATAAGCATTGAAGATACATCACCTTTTTTTGTGCATAACTCCAACAATTCTTTATTTGAAGCATTTGGATTTTTTCGCCTAATTTCATTTATTTGCTCTTTAGCATGGTTAACATACATTTCATTAAACTTTATACCCAAAATAATATCAACAACAAAAAATATAATAGTGGCATATGGTGGTAAAAATATCATTACCATTATTGCTACAGTAAAAACAACAATAGCTAATGACCACATTTTTCTATAAAGAAGATAGATTATAGACAAGAAACATGCCGGCAATGAAAAGCTTTCTTTTTTTATATTATCAGCACTTATGCCAATGTATGCATTTAAAAGTTGTTCCTCAAAAGGTATTTTTTGCTGCAAAGGCTCCTTAACAACATTATTATTTTCCAGTTGATTATAAGTTTTATCAGTATTATTATTAACTTTCTTTCCGCATGAACGACAATAATTGGCACCATCATTTACTTTTATTCCGCATTTTGGACAATACATTTCAATTCCTCCTACTTCACATCTCAATTTTAACTATTTATCTTTATTGTTATTAATTGATCAGCCTTCGTTTGTTTATTAGATTTTATTTTTACAACATAGGTGTCTTTTTGTTCTTCATTTTTCTTCAACGTACCTTGTATTACTGGATCTGCACTAGAGAATAAATTAGCCCCACCATTTTTTAACACTTCAATATCAAAGTTATCCGTGCCAACCAATTCAATCGTATACGGAACCTCTTCAGTATTTATGCTATTATCCTTAATATTACTAACTTTAAATGTATAAGATTTTGTACTGTCTTTTTGCATTTTTGATACATCTATACTTATACTATAGGTAGCATTAGGCCCTAAAACTGGAACAGTTATAGCAGACCTTTTTACATTATTATTTTCATTCTTTACTTTTATCACTTTATAAGTTAAAAAAACATTCAAGATACAAAGTAATATAAAAATTACAAATAAAACTAACGTCGTCCTATCCTTTACTATTTTGTTTTTCTTTGTTTTCTTTCTATTTTGTATTTTTTTGCCTTTTGGTTCTGGTACAATTTGGTCAAATTCATCATTAAAAAATTTATTTTTTTTCATTCATATCATCCTACCTGCTATAGATTCCTTTTTAAGCGATTTCTTAAGAGTTCTACTAACTCATCTTTTTTCTCTTCAGATATTTCTTTACTAAAGATAACATCAGATACATTTTCGTCAATTTTTACATTCTTTGATGTGTTTTCATAAAACATAATTTCTCCATCAACTATCGCTTCACCTTTATTTTTAATACTAAATCTACAACCACCAGTAGCTTTATAAAAATCTCTTTTTTTCTCAGTTATTTTATAGTTAAATTCAAAATCAACATTTTTTTCACCATCTTCAAAAACTACCAAAACATGTTTTCTTTCTTTTGTATTGTCAAATTCAATTGATCCTATATTTTCATTATTCTTGTTAGTAATATTTGCAACTAAATTACTGCTCGATTTTCTGATATTCAAATTGTATTTTTCAGAATTATTTTCTGATATTATAATTCTATTATTATCGATTTCATATGCATATTCCTTAGTAAGCTTAGGATTTCTATACACTAATTCATACTTTTTTACCCTATTTAATATACCATTACAATAAATATTAACTGTTATAATTTCATTATCTTTGATAAATTTTTTCTTACTATCAACTTTGTAATTTGTAAAATTATCATAAATTCCGTTGATAATGACATTAGACTTTTTATCAGCTTTTAGTAATTTAATTATATTATTTAATATTTTCTGCATCTTAGCATTATCTAATTCTATTGAAACTTTTTTAGCTTTAGTAGGCTTATTATTAACATAAGTAGTAGTAGAAGTAATATTATAATATTCTTCATCTATACAATCTGCAATAGACTGTAATATCAATTTATAAATATATTGAATATTATCATAAACATTTTCATCTTCTGTTATAGTTTCAAAATAGTTATTATTACCATCATTTATATAAGTATTATAGAAATTTTTTACAAAGTAATATTCAGTAGAATTTTTAATTAAGTATTTATCATCAATGATTTCTTTACTATTAAGTAATGTTCTTCGATTAAAATATAATTCTTTGTTAGTTATATCATGCTTTATCGTAATAGTAGTATTTGTTCTATTTAGATTACTAATTAAATAACGATATTTTAGAAAATCTTCATTTGTTTTATATTCTTTCTCTACTTTTGGGCTTTCTATATCATATGTAAAATTAATCTCTTTTGAAAATTCGTTACCAATAATTGTTAATTCATCAGGTACCTTTATAATATCTAACAGTTCAATTCCTAATGTTGTTACAGATTTTTTCATTATAGTCTTGGCATCATTTATATATAAATAATATTTGATAATTCCAGCAAATAACAGTGTAATAATTGCAACGCACAATAATATCTTTTTAAATCCCTTTTTCATATGCCT
>CADCQR010000093.1 GCA_902803685.1 uncultured Erysipelotrichaceae bacterium | reverse complement strand
CGAATATTAGTGATATACAACCAAAAGATATGTATAATTCTTTATATGTTCAAGCTTATGATTTTTTGAAGAAAAATTTTGATGAGTCTTTTGTATATAAAGTTTGGGATGAAAAAGGTTCTATTATTGGTATTAATGTTAATGGGAAAGCTCATTATTATAAATATACTTTTGAAAAAGGAAAATTAAAGATAGGTGGTGAGAATTATGAATATAGAAAAATTTTGCAATAAATATGATTTTGGGAAAGTCTTAAATATTTCTAAACTTTCTGGCGGACTAATGCATAAGATGTTTAAGGTTGAAACAGATAAAGGTATTTACTGTATTAAGGTATTAAATCCAGAAGTTATGTCTAGAAAAGAAGCTTATGGTAATTTTGTAGTGTCAGAGTCTGTATCTAATTTAGCAAAGAAAAATGGAATTCCTGTATCATCTGCTTTGGATATTGATGGGAATTATTTAATAAATTTAGATGGCATTTATTATATGGTATTTGACTTTGTAGATGGTAACACATTGAAAGATAATGAAATAACTATTGCTCATTGTAAAAAAATAGGTAGTGTATTGGCTCATATTCATTCATTGGATTATAAAGAGTTGAGTCTAGAGCCTAGTAGTAGTGAATTAAAAGTATTGTGTGATTGGGGTAGCTATATTGATAATCCTAATTTTCATAAGATGTCATATAAAAAATTATATTTAAATAATTATAAGAAATATTATTCTATGTTAAAAAGGGCCAATGAAAGATCGAATGCTTCTAGTATCAACCAAACAATATGCCATTCTGATATGGATCCCAAGAATGTAATGTGGAATAATGATAATCCTATTATTATTGACTGGGAGTGTGCTGGTGTTTCTAATCCAGAAAGAGAATTACTAGAAGTAGCAATGTGCTGGTCCGGTTTTTTGGCAAACGATTTTAGTGAAGAAAAGTTTATTGCTGTATTTAGAGAATATTCTAAATATAGAAGTATTGATAACATTGAGTGGTTTGATGTTATATGTGGTAATTTAGTAGGAAGATTTGAATGGCTTAAATACAACTTAGAAAGAAGTCTTGGTATAATTTCAAATGATGAAGATGAAATAAAAATTGCAGAAAATGAAGTGACTAAAACTATCGAAGAAATAAATAGATATTTAGATTTAATTGGTGATATGTATAATATTCTTGTTAAATTAACTACTAAAGAAACAGAGAATTACGATAGCGTGATGGAAAAAATATTAGCTAGTAATGATATATTAAAAGGAAAAGAGTTTAAACTAATTAATTCTGGTTTTACAAATACTATATATGCTGTTGATAATTACATAATTAGAATATGTACGAATACAAAAAACGAAGATAGATTTGCGAATGAAATAGATTTTTATAAAGAAAATAATGATAGTATCGGAACCCCTAAGTTATATGCCAGTGATGTAAGTAAGAGTGTTGTACCTTACTATTACGAAATTATTGAAAAGATATCAGGAGAGACTTTATATGAGTTATGGTATAAATTATCAGATATTGATAGAAGAAAAATTGTAATTCAAATAATAGATATTTTGAAACCAATTCATTCTAAAAAAGTAAATGGATATAATTTTTCGGCTAAGATAAAAGAAAAAATTATATCTTTAAAGGATAAATGTAATCTTAATAAAGATTTGTTTAATGATTTAATAAATATGTGTAATATTTATTTTAAAGAAAATAAATTTGGTTTAATACACGGCGATTTACATTTTGATAATTTTATATTTAATGGAACCAAGCTATATTTACTAGATTTTGAAAGATGTATGATAGCACCTATTGATTATGATTTTAAAATATTTTCAAAGTATAGTAGCCAGCCTTATTTATGGGCAAGTGCTAAAACTGATATGCTAACTGTCGAATCAGATTATCAGAATTTTATGAATATGATATTAGAAAACTATAAGGAATTGAATGAAATACCATATATTAAAGAAAGATTAGAATTTTATAGTATAATAGAGTCACTAGATAATTATAAAAATACAAAAGATGAAGAAAGAATGATAGAAGTAATAGAAAAAGTTGAAAACCTAAAAAGTGTCAATGTAAATAGCAATTAGGAGTAATAAGCTGTAATATATTCTTAAGAAGAAAAGAAGATAAAGACGGATATGGAATAAAACATATAAAGGCATTATTCCTCATTGCTTTTTAGAAGAATTAAAAAATAATGAAGATGAGAGGGTTAAAAATCATTTGTGCTAGATAATAATAATCTCTTTGCCTTAGAAGTTAATAATGAGATAGTTGGGGTTGTTAACTATGGAATTTCTGAAGTAATAATGGTGGTGAAATATTTTCACTATATATAATTGCTAAAGTCAAAGGGTATGGATTTGGTAGAAAATTGATAGATAGAGCCAAATTGGAATTGAAAAAATTAGGATGTGATAAGATGCTTATTTCATGTCTTAAAGAGAATCCGTCAAATAGATTTTATAAACATATAGGTGGTAAGTATATAAAAGATCGAGTATATAAGAGACTTAATTTACCAGAAAATGTATATTATTATGAAATATAAAAAAATAAGGAGTATGTAGATGATTGTAGAATATGATGAAAGTTATAACGAAAATATAAAAGACTTGCTAGTAGAATTACAAAATCACATAGTAAATATTGATAAAGAAAAATATAACATTATAACTGACCAGTATAGGGATTTATATTTTAATAAAACAATGGATGAGATAAAAAAATTTGAAGGTAAAATATTTTTATATAAAGAAAGTGATGAAATAGTAGGACTTATAATCGGTTTAATAAATAATGAAGATACTTCTGAATATGATTTTAAAGTGCCAAAAAGAGGTAGAGTATCCGAACTGATAGTATCACAGAAAATAAGAAGCAAAGGAATCGGAAAACAATTATTAGATAGATTAACACAGCATTTTGAGGAAGTTGGTTGCAAGGCAGTATTAATAGATGTTTTTGGTTATAATGAAAAAGCAATTAGCTTTTATGAAAAAAATGGTTATCATACAAGATTAGTAGAAATGATAAGAACAATGTAATATTTTATGGGTGACAATAATTTGACGAATGGAATAAAGGAAGTATTCAATTAAAAAGAATTAGAAAAGTGTTTGGATATTATTCATGCATCTTACAAGAAAAGGGATGAAAAATTAAATTTGTCAAAAAATTCTCACAAACACAGTTATTTATCTTTTGATGAGTTAAAAAATGCGTATGATAAAGGCGTAGAAATGTATGGTTATTACGATAATAATTTGCAGATTGCTTTTTTATCTCTCAATATCAGGAAAGACAATATTAAGATTAAGGATATTGTAGTACCTCCTAGCTATCAAAATAAAGGTATTGGTACAATACTATTAGATTTTGTAGAAGAAATAGCTATTAAAACTAATAAGAAAAAATAGTTTTGGGTATGCTTGATGCAAATAAAAAATTGGTATTTAAAATATGGGTTTGTTGTGATAGATGTAATTACATATCCAACACAGAAAGTTGTATATTTAGAGTATAAGTTATAAAGGTGTGATTAGGTTAATGGAAATACGTTTAGCAAATATAGATGATTATGAACAAATAGCTGAAATGAGATGGCAACATGCTATTGATGAAGATAATGATTATGGAGAGAGGCATACTTGTGACATAGATAAAGACGAATATATTGGTAAAGTAAGAAGATTCTTAACTACTAACCAGGAGTATAAGATCTTTGTCGGCGTAGAAAATGATAAAGTAATATCATGTATGTTTGTTTATCTTATCCCAAAAGTACCAAATCCTAATGGTGAAGATGCATATATTGCATATCTGACTAAAGTCTATACGTTAAAAGAATATAGAGGCAGGAGAGTCAGGACTCAACTATTAGATTATATTAAAAGTTACTTAGACGAAATGAGGTGTGAATTAATTTTTGTTTGGCCAAGTGATAACTCAATAACTTGGTATGAAAAAAACGGTTTTTCAAGAGAAAATGAGATTATGGAGTGCATTTTAATGGATAAGTAGGTGTTACAATATAGGAAATATTAAGTATAAATTACTCGAAGAACAAGATTTAGAGTTTATGTTAGACTTTGTAGATGATGAAAATACAAAGTATAATATAGAGAATTTGAAAAAATTTATAGAAGTAGAAAATAATTATGGATTTATTGTGAAAGATAATGATAAGATTATAGCTTTTGCGACAGCTTACTTATTAATACATGCTGATGGTAAAAAAGTATTGTATTTTGATACTATAGATGTTCTGGTTGATTATCAAAATAAAGGATATGGAACTAACTTAATGACTTTTGTTCGTGATTATGCTAAAGCGATTGGCTGCAATGAAATGTTTTTGCTAACCAATAAAAGTAATATTTCGGCATGTAGATGTTACGAGAAAGCTGGTGGCAAATGTGAATCAACTGATGATGTTGTATATGTTTATGACTTTGAAGGAGATAAATAATGATTGATATAAAAAAAGATGATATAAGAATAAGAACGCTAATTGAAAGTGATTATGAATTACTATATAAATGGTTAACTGATGAGAGAGTATTAGAGTACTATGGTGGGAGAGATAAGAAATATACTTTAGAAGCTATAAAAGAACACTATAGCGAATCTTGGAAAGATGAAGTGCTCAGAGTAATTATAGAATATCAAGGTAAGCCGATTGGATATGGTCAAATCTATAAAATGTATGATGAGTTATACGATGATTATCATTACCCTAGAAGCAATGAAATTGTTTATGGTATGGATCAATTTATTGG
>CADCQR010000092.1 GCA_902803685.1 uncultured Erysipelotrichaceae bacterium | reverse complement strand
GATGTGCAGTTGCCTTGACTATGTGGCTATTGTTGATAGGCCATATTCAGTTCAGTAGAATATTATGATATTAATGGCAATAAATTGTATGATACTTTTGAAGGTTTTAAAGCTACGGTTTTTAGCCATGAATATGATCATTTGAATGGTATTTTGCATATTGATTTATCTGATAATGTTTATGAAATGACTTTGGACGAGACAAGAATATATAGAGAAGAACATCCTTGTTTAGTATTATCTAAAGATGACGATTATGATTTTAAAAAGAGAAATGTTATAAAGTGATATAGCGCTTTTTGATTTTACTTAGGGAAGCTTATGTATTTATAAATATATATTTTGGCTAAATGAAAGGAAATTGGATGAAGAAAATAGCTTTTTTAGATAGAGATGGCACTATAAATAAAGACTACAATGATAATGATTGGAAGTATATGGAATATCCTGAAATATTAGATGGAAATATAGAGGGCCTAAAGATGATTAGAAATTTAGGCTATGAGCTTATTATCATTACAAATCAATATATTATTGCAGATGGTATTATTGATGAACAAAAATATGTAGTTTTTACTAAGAAATTAGTTGAGATATTAAAAAACGAAGGAATAGACATTCTTAAAATATATTATTGCCCTCATAATGAAAGTAATAATTGTAATTGTAAGAAACCAAAAACGGGTATGATTGATAATGCCTTAAATGATTATGATATCGATTTAGTTAACTCATTTTATGCGGGAGATAGTTATGGTGATTATGAATTAGCCAAAAAATTTAATTTGGATTTTTATGGAATCAAAGGAAAAAATGATAATGAAATTTTTAGATTTAATAATCTGTTAGAAGTTATAAATGAGAGAGAAAAGTAGATATGATATTGCATTATAAATAGTTTTGCAGGATTGATATTATATTTCAGATTATTATTATAAGTATCAAAATGGATAGAGTTATGAAAGCTCTATCTATTTTTTAATGTTCTTTTAATATTGGGCATATATTATTTATTTGATGAGGGAAACTTCATCAAATGCTGTATGTTTAAACAAACATAAGTATAATAGTCATAGTTGAAAGGAGATGATTATTTGAAAGAAAAAATCATATTATTTGCAACAGGTATTTTAATCGGAACAATAATTGCAACAGGTTCTTTTTACATATACACAACGATGTTCAAGTCATGTGATATCAACTCCAACAATATTCAAATGAATAGCGAACAAAGACCTGATATGTACGGCAGAAGAGGTGGATTTGATAAACAGGCTGATGGCTCTAACTCTGAAGAAAAAACGCTCGCCAGAAAGACATAGAGATAACGATACTCAAGACGACAGTCAAAATGAAGATAAATAGAAAGCTTGTTTTCTATTACGATAAAACTAATGGATAAGTCTTAGTTAGATTTATCCACTTTTTATTTACACAAATGTGTAAATATTATATGTTCTTGATGTTATCTGCGTCAATTTAAGTTAATTTACACGAAATTACATTTATAATAACAATATTGCTACTCTATTTAACTTTTTTTATATAATTAAAGGTAGTAAAATAGTAATGGAGATATTTGAATGGCACATAAACGATTTGTAATTTTTATTTTGTTAATTATATTGACTATTCCATTTTTTGTTAATGCAGAGACTTGTAGTACATCAGGAATTGTTATAAATTCTATTCAATTAAAAAATATAAGTGGCAATACTGAAGAAATCAGTAAAGCTTCTGTTAATCAAAGAAAAATTAAATTGGATTTAAAACTTTATGATCCAGGTGATTCGATAGAATATAATCTTAAAATAACAAATAATTCTAATAATGATGTGTCAATTGCTGAAGCTACTGCACCAATATATATGTGGTTTGATGATGGAATTATCTATTGGTGGAGTGAAGAAAAAACGCCATCATTAAATTCCGATGCTTGAGCTACGTTTAGGCAATTTAGCAATTTAGTAGATATATCAGGATTAGAGAATATTAATACTAGTACAGCACAACAATTCAAACGATGTTTGGAACAATTTATCTATGACCGATTATAGTCCACTTCGAAAAAGGGATACATCCAATATTACCAATATGCGCACCGCGTTTCAGGATAACTTTAGTTTAAAAACTTTATCTGGTATAGAAAAATGGGACACATCAAGTGTTGAAACAATGCATGGCATGTTTTTTGTATCAAAAGAGCTGATAGATATGGGAAAAAAAGGAAAGTTGTCAGATCTTTCTGCATTAAAAGATTGGAATACCTCCAATGTAAAAGTAATGACAGGAATGTTTCAAGCACTACAAATAGAAAATTTGGAATCATTAAAAAGTTGGGATGTATCAAAGGTAGAAACTTTTGAGTGTATGTTTTCGGCTTGCACAAACTTGAGTGATGCTAGTGCAATTAATGATTGGAATATTTCCAATAATGCCAATTTTCATGCAATGTTTTCTAAGGCACCATCACATCCTGAGTTTAGTAAGATTGATGGTACCTGGGGTGATGCTAATACTTTCATTCCAAATTAACATTTTATATATTTTTTATCCCACATTATTAGTTTCAATCGAAAAATTATTTTCTTGTATAATTATAATATGCGTATTATAAATTTGCACAGACTAGAAAAGTTCTTGTATCATTTTAATTGATGACTTATAATACTTTTGTAGAGTAGTTTTTTATGATAGTTACAAAGAGAAGATTAAGAAATATCTATTTTTTGTAAATGGCCAATAAATAAAATTATTTTTGTATCTAAGTAAAGGTAATGAGTCTTTTAAGAAAAAATATAAATATCACAAATTTGGAGGTATATAATAAATGATAGTATTCGATGAAGAGCTTTTAGAAAAAATTAAAGGAACAATTTATTCATATAAAGATAAGATTCCAGCGGGAATACGACATTATTATAAAGAAATACTAAGTGGTGAGAATATATATATATATATATGCAAACATATGATTTGTCTAGCGATGACCTAATGAAATATGCACGCGTTTGTAAGATAGAATCCATATATGGGCAGATAACTCCGTTGATGGAAATGCTAAAAATGGAAATAGAAAAATTAGGTACCGATGAGTTGGTAAGTTATCAAGAGCTTGTTACTGAATTGGAATGTGCCGGGGTTGATGAACTAGATCGTATTGATGACTTTGATAGCTACGAAGAATTGAAACCACAAGAGACTAATCCTACTAATTTGATTATATATTCAAGTTATATAGATGAGTCAAAAAACAGGACTATTAATGCACATAG
>CADCQR010000091.1 GCA_902803685.1 uncultured Erysipelotrichaceae bacterium | reverse complement strand
TGATAACTTGACCACATAATTTTCACCTCCTTTTCAAGTTACATATTATACTACAAAACAAAAATACATAGTAACTCAGGGGGTCACGATGTATTGTATAAAATTATTTTTATCATTTTATGAGATACTGTTAATTTTTATTTGGATTTATTTTAATAAGACAAAAAAAGTCAAATTACAAATTATTTGACTTTAATTTAGTGTACAATGATTTTATTAGAAATATCTAAATTTTTTCTTTAAATATCTTTAAATGTTTTTTCTAATTGCCGGATTGCCCATTCTAATTTTTTTCGAGGTAAAGCAATATTTAATCTTTGAAAAGTCACTCCCCGCTTTACCAAAAAACTTTCCGTTATCTAACCACAGTTTTGCCTTTTTTAGCATTAATTCCTCTATTTCATCATCCGTTAAATTCATTTTATTAAAATCTAACCAAACTAAATATGTTCTTTCTGGATATATCATCTCTCTTTTAGGAATATTTTTCTTTAAGAATGAATTAACATACTCTATATTAAATTTTAAGTATACTCTTAACTCATCTAACCGCACTTGACCTTTCTCATATGCCACCTGGCAAGCAACCAAGCCCATAATATTAATTAAACTATATCCTGTATTCCATAATTCCGTCTGGAGCCCTTCCCTTATTGTACCATTGGGAATAAAAATATTAGATACTTGTAATCCAGCTACATTAAATGTTTTAGTTTAAGAAGTGCAAGCAATGATATTATTGATATAATCTTTATAATTTAATAAGCAGAAATGACTGCCTTTCCATACAAAATCACTATGTATTTCATCACAACATTTAAAGTCCATATCTGCAACCCACATTAGAAAAACATCCTCGATTTACCACATTCCTCTTTAAAATCATATTTGAGGCTATTTGTATTATATCGTGAAATTTCTATGTCAAAATCCATTATTATCTTGTCCACCGTTAATGCCAAAATCTAATCAATATATTTATATTATATATCATCGCTTATTATAATTATTAATGCATTTAATCACATTAGTACCAGCACTCTCTTTTGCTAATTAAATTATAACTAAAGTCTTAATATTTCTGGCTATTTTAATATTAGGAAATTTTACTTCCAATCTAAATTCAACTAAATCACCAACTTGCACTTTTTCATTATTCGATATATCTTTAGCAGAAAAGTCTACTATTTCATTGTTCATATTAATTGTACCATATCTACCATTAAATTCATTAATAACTCCTTTTGTCTTCATTGGTTATCTCCCCGTTTTCTAAGTCGTTTGGATCAATTAATCCAAGGCCTTCTTTAACTACTCTTATCTCTTCATATTTTCTCGTATCTTTGGTTGGCAAAATTACTTCTTCAATTGTTTTATCCTTTTTTATTGCTATATACCAATCCTCACCACAAACTACCCTACTATAATCTTGCTGATAGAACGGAATATAATTTCTAGAACGTTCTTCTCTTTTTTCCTCATCTCTTTCCATGACAATACTTAATGCTTTTAACCGCGTGATTGATTCCGGTGATGGATCATATTGTATTTTTGCTCTAGGTTTAATATAATTTCCTCTAATCTGAGCAGAAAAATCTGGCATCAAATTATCTTCTTCACCAGCTAACATTCTCTTTGAGCTAGCCAAAAAGGCAGTGGTATCAAAATCAGCATGTGGAAACTTATTTACAAACCTAGAATCTTCTACCATTCTAAAATTACAATTATTTTCAGATAAACTATTCTTATTTACGAATACATAATCAATATTATCATTTGTGGCAATAGATTCTTGAATTATCTTATCGGCAATTTCTTTGTATATTGCTGATGGATACGTATTATTTACGGCAGTTACAAGTTGTACAACATTTCCTCTTCTAAACATTAATATTCGAGAAACTAAATTATGATTTTGATTTCTAACAAGAATAACATCCCCAGTATATTTTAATAAGACTTCATTATATGTTTTAACACCTCCTGGATGTAGCAAATCAATGCAGCTTGTATCTCTAGGCTTTTTTCCTATTAATAATCTCTCAGGATCAGAATATCTTCCAGATTCAAAGTAGTATCCACCTTTATTTATACTTATAGGCGGAATACTTCCAGTTTGCCTATCAAGCATTTCAAGATAGCACCCTAGATATTTATTGCAGAAACTTTGATTTATTTCACCAACAACGTCACTTCCTAATGCAGCCAGTGTAATATCATCCGCATCCCCATATGCATTTGCTAACAAAATAATATCATCTAATCTTTTCCATATAGTTTCCATACTAGTATCATCAAATTGTTTATCATCATCAAACAACCTACTTTTTATTCTTTCATAATCACTTAAAATATTTATGAATGTACTAGAATCCAACTCATCAAATAGATTTAAAAAAAGAATTAACGGAGATATCTCATCAATATCTCTACTATTTTCTGAAATTTGCTCTAATATCACGTCATCATCTATAGAAGATAAAACATCTGATATATTTTCGACTAACCTATTTTTATCGGCAATAACAAAATCTTTATAATTTATTCCGTTTGATTTTATTAAATCCTGCTCTGTTACAATTGCCTCATCTCCATATAAATGTACATTAGCCAAAAAATGCAATTTTACATTCTCAAACTTAGATGCAATATATCTTGTAACTTCTTTATTATTCACTTTAATACAGGCTTCTACCAAATCAGAATCTAAGTATCCATGCTTATGAAATTGTCTAACTAAAGCATTTAACATTTGATTATTAAGTGTTATTCCTTGCTTTTTTATATCCGAATTAGTAGTAATCTCTTGTTTTACTTTTTCAAGTAATGATACATAGTCTTCATATGTTATACCCAATTTTTCAAAATCGCGTAATTTTATAGCTTCACTAATTTTATTTAATTTTCTTCCACGCAAGACTGATTGTTCTACTCTTGAACTAATTCTTAATTTCTTCGATAATTCTAATAATATTTTTTCTTTTTCATATTTCATAAAAGAATTTCTATGCTGATTTAATACTTCATTACAAAAAACTCCAGTAATTGATAAATCAATAAAACCTTGTTCTCTATATATGTCATAACACTTCTGTAATTCATCTCTTATATATTCAAATGGCAATGTTTCTCCACTAAAAGTATATATTTGCTGTATTTTGCTAGCAAAGACATCAAAATCCTTTGTTAATGACAAATTAGAAAACACCGCAGACAAACTTTCATTTAAAGATACAATATCTGGATATAAAAATTTAGGTTTCATTTTTGTATATCTTAAACTAACAATACAGTCTATTAACATATCCAAAAGCTTTAAATAGTATTTTTGCTGATTATAATCATTTTCATTTACATCAATATTTAAATCAGAAAATAAGTCTTCAACTGCTTTAAGCTTTTTTACTTCAGGATTGGATAGTTTTGAATTTAAAATAATGTTTCTTACTGTTTGTTTTTGAATAATTTTATCTCTTAACTCATCTTTTACTATCTCATCAGGCAACAACATTGGATTACTATAAACATCTTCTAACCAATATTTCGCCCTTTCTTCCCCATTATTATTTAATATATCTCTCATTAATATCTTCCAACTTTCCAATTATATTTTATATTAACTTTCTTATCTTTTTGTACAATGAATAAAACTATCTTCCATAGAATTATCATCATAACTTAATTGTAATTTTTCTTTTGCTATTGCCATTTCTTCATAGATTCTATTATCATTAGTTGGTAAAATTACTTCTTCAATTGTTTTATCTTTTTTTACAGCTATATACCAGTCTTGACCACATACAACGCTTTCGTAATCAGACATACTAAACGGTTCAAACAAATGTTCCTTTCGCTCTCTGGAATCAATATTTTCATCCATAACAATATCTAATGCTCTTAATCTTGTAATTTCAAATTCCGGTGGACTATAATTTATATTGCTTCTTGTGCCGATATATTTTCCTTTAGGTAAATCAGTTAATTTAAGTTTTAAAGGGCTAGCTATTTCTCCCCCAAGCAATTCCTTAGAACTTAATAAATATGCTGCATATCCAGTATCAGCATGCGGAAACTCTCTTTCAAAACATATATCATGTACACGGGGAAAATCAGCTCCAGCATAAACCGAAAATGTGCTTACAAAAACATAATCAATATTATCATCATTATCGATTGCTTTTTTTATAATTTCATCTGCTATTTCTTTATAAACCTCTCCTCGAATTGGTTTATTAGCGCTTCCAACCAACTGCACAACATTTCCCCTACGAAAAGCAAAAATCCTTGATACCATCTGACCTTCATTGTTCTTTACAAGAATAACATCTGCATTTTCTCCAAAAAGCACCTCATAAAATGTAGCTTTTCCAGCATAATTTGTTGGGGTTATACAACTGTCAGCATAAGGAATCTTACCAATTAGCAATCTATCAAAATCACCATATTTTCCAGCTTCATAAAATAAATTATCTATTTCTAATTTTATAGGTGGAATAGAGCACGCTTTTCTAGTAAGCATATTATGATAGACATCTAAATAAGCTGATACATCATCTTCCAATAGCTTAGCATTTTGTTGCCCAATAACATATTTTGATAAATCGTCCAATGAAGCATATTCTTTAGCCAAGGAAATAACTTTATCAAGATGTTTTAGAATCAAATATGCCTTAGTCTTTGGAGATAACTCATCATTACCTTTAAATAATTTGTACATAATTTTTTCTGAATATAATAAAATATTTATCATAGTATTAGTATCTAATTCATCTAAGAGATTTACAAAAGGAATTAAAAAAGTAAAATCTTTTATAAAACGTTCATTCCACAAAACTTTTTTATAATTCTCTTCTGAATTAATACTTCTTAAAATATCAGAAATGTTATTTGCTGTAAGCTTAGAGTTAGCAATAATAAAGTTTGTAGGAGTAATGCCCTCCTGCTTTAATTTATCAGTAGTACTAATCTCCTTTTCATCTTTGGTTAATGTTATATTTTGCGCTAAATGAAACTTTACCTGTTCAAATTTTCTAGCAATAAAATCAGTGTACTCATTTTCTGTACATTGTAAATACTTAGCAACAATTTGTGAATTCAAGAATCCATGAGTATTAAATATTTCAAATAATCCCAAAAGCTTAATTTCGCTTAATGATATTCCACTCTTCATGATATCTTTATTATTTAGAATCAATGTTTTGACATTATCAAACAAATCTTCATATTCTTCTACAGTTATACCTAAGCTAGCATAATCACCATGTCGTATAAACTTTTCTACTTTTCTTATCTTTCTACTCATTAAAATCGAATTTTTTCTTGTCTCTGTTAATTCCAACTTTTTTTGTACTTCTGCTAGTATTTCTTCTTTTGTAATTCTTATATAATTGTTACGATGTTGATTAAGTACCATATTACAAAAGTCTTTAGTAAGGGATAAATCTATTACATTATTTTCTAAATAAATTGCATAATATCTATTAACTTCTTCTTCAATTACATTTTTAGGAATCAACCCTCCACAAAAATTATACAGTTGTTCAATGTACTGAGAAATTATAAGTGTATCACCAGCTACATATGCACTATCAAATGTCGATAATATACTTTTATTTAAAGAAACAATATCTGTATATAAAAAGTTTTCTTTGTCTTCTC
Source organism: uncultured Erysipelotrichaceae bacterium (assembly GCA_902803685.1). The sequence continues at coordinate 11,944 of CADCQR010000091.1, read as the reverse complement.
TGTATCTTAGACTTGCTATAGCATCTACAAATAAATCTAAATATGTATAATATTTTGCTTGTTGTTCTTGGTCATTTTCATCAACATAAACATTTATATAATCATATAAATTAGAAACAAGAGACAAAAAAGGCCGAATATCACAATCAAACTTTAGCCATATTTTTGAATTTTTTAATAATTGTGGAAAGTTATACATATCATTTAGATTAAGGTCATTTTTTTGGTTTGCAATCGTTTCAATATTTTCTTCCGTCATTGCACATGGAGCAAAGTATCTAAAAGCTGTACCATCTTTTTTTAGCATATAATTGAGAACATTACTATTTTCATTTAATTCCCTATTACAGCGAAAATTTTCCAACCTAATTGGAACTCTATCAACAATTTTATAAAATTCATTAACACCAAATTTATCAAAATGATGATTTATATATTTTATTGCGATAGATTTAGGTAATGACAAAATCAATTCTAGCTTTTTATCATATTCTTCCACAGTAGTCACATCCCATATAATCTTATACATTAATTATAACATACATCTTGTCATACTATTTTATTTGTTAAAAAAATATAAATATTTATTCTAACCATTTAATATAAAATATGATAAAATTAATTTGAAAGTAGGTATTTTTATGATATTAAATGGAAAAAGTATAGAAAAATTAATTAAAGATAATATTCTTATTGAAAAAGCTAATGTCAAAAATATACATTCTTCTTCATATGATGTTACTACAAGTAATCATATATTAAGATTCAAAACAACAAAAAAAGATGTTTCATTAATTGATGCTGATTTTATAAATGATATGTATGAAGAAATTGATATAAGCGATGGATATAAATTTAAACCAGGTGAATGTATATTAATCGCATTAGAAGAACAATTCAATATTCCTGATTACATTTGTGCCTCAATTCGTGGTAGAACCTCTTTTAACCGTTTAGGAATATTCATTTCCTCTCAGCATTTAAATCCAGGATATAGAGGAAAATTAAATATCACTATATTTAATAATTCTAAAAATACATATATTCTAATACCAAACTTACAGATTGCCCAAGTTATTTTTGAAAGTATGGATGATAAAGTTGATGAAAGTCTTTTATATTATAATGAAAAAAATCCATCTTATCAGAATGAAGACGGATTGAAAGGTTCAAAAATTTATAAAGATTATATAGGCAAAGTAGTTAGACATTTTAAAGGGAATTATTATTATATTGATAATATTTGTATGGATTCTGAAACTAAAAAATATGTGGTAGTATACAAAACATTATACAACAGAGAAGATTCTAATATTTGGGTTAGACCTGCGGAAATGTTTTTTGAAACTATCGACGCAAAAAGAAAAGACAATGTAACTAAGCAAAAGCACAGATTTGAAATCGTAGACGATCTAACTGTAGATTATACCTCAAAAAACTCTAAGTAAAAAAGGTTACTATTGACTCTTTCCCCTCTAATACTACGCGGCGAACAGAAATTGCTTTATTGTTATCCAAATGATATAACCACTTAACCAAAGTTATTCCACCAGCTTCTATTTCTATACATGTTATTCCATTAGGATGCACACAAGAACCGTCATTAAAATATAAGCTTTTCCCTATTTTAGGGAAAATAGGCCTATGGGTGTGTCCAGATATTAATATCTTATTATTATCAATGCTCCATTTTTCTAGCTTTTTTTCTTTCTTGTTAGATACTTGATAATTCTTTGCAGCACTTGTTGGATCTTTGATACCAAGTCTTTCCAAAGGTCTCCATATATGTCTTACTAAGAATCTAGAAAATAACCATAAGTTATTATTTAAGAAGTCAACCTGATGACCATGAATAAGAAATATCTCATATTTTTTATATAATAATACCAGAGATTCTCTTACATCAATATCATCTAATAATGGTTCTTCTTTTTTTGTCGTTTTGTCATAATATTTGTAAAATGTATCTTTTAATACCTTTTTAGATTTTTTGCACATATCATGATTGCCATAAATCATAATCAATCTATCCGACTTATGAAACTCTTTCAATAGCTTAAAGGTATTTATATGTTCTTCAATTATATCTTTATAATTCTTTACTTCCCACATGTCATCACCGTCACCTAATTCAATGTAAGTAAATCCCAAATCAAAGTAATGCCGCAGAGCTGCTTCATATATGTGTTTATTATGTAAAAAAGTATCATAGCTATCTCCAGATCCTCTATGACAATCACTCATAATAACAATTTTTGTATTGTCACTTATCATAATCTTTTTAGACTTTTGAAAGAGCTTATTTAGTTTTTTACTCATACTATATCAACATCCTCTGACTCATTTCCCAATACTTCAATATCGTTACTCTTTTTATGATTTTTTAATAAAGTCGGAATCATTTTGTTTACCAATAATAGTTTATTATGAGTTTTACTTTGTGCATCATCTATTAAATTATCATCAATCAAATCTATTAGATACTTATTATATAATATTACATTCCTTTTATTAAACTTCTGTCTAAATTTATCTGTCAGCCAATTCCTAGTCCAAACTTTTCTTGTATGTGGCTTTTTATATGTAAAATAAAATGTATCTGCGATAATTTTATAATCTTTATCTTTATATCCCTTTTTCTTAAAGGCAGTAATAAAAGCTGCTAACATTTTTTTTGATGGAAACGTTAATTCTATATCCATAACCAAATCTTTGGGATTACTAAATAGTCCTAATTTAAAAATTGCTAACCACCAATGCCTTGCCGTTGCCTTAGCTATTTCTGAACCTTTTCGATATAAAGCAAATGATATTTTAGGCATATCTTCTTCTTTGGCTGGCATATATACAGTATTTTTATCAACCATCATATGATTTGTATAATAGATTCCGATTTCTGCCCCTGTAACCATACCATATTGCCCTTTCCAAAATGATATAAGCCAATTTTTGTTATTATAATAAAACTTAATCGGTTCTGTATCAATTATCATACAAAATAGTGGTGCACTAACATCGTATAGATGACAATAACCAAAGTTTTTTTGCCAGGCATCTTTTGCTGAATAGAATATGTCTTTTTCCGCATTATAATCAAATCCTACAGCCGAAAATCCATCATATGAGATTTTTCCAAATTTAATTGTTAGAAAATATATCAATACTTTAATTAAAACGTAAACCCCAGGAATAAAAAAACAAAATAAAAAAATAATAGTATCACCACCCTAGTTTATCTTATGTTACTATTAATAAAAGGTAAGGGCGTGAGACTATTACTATTTAATCATCCCGTCTGCTCACTATTACTTCCCAATTTATACGTCTTTAAATTTTGACCTAATGAGGTTTCAAATTCATCCGTAAGCTGGTCTATTGAACTTCTAATCTCAGATATGGCATCGTCTAAAATCTCCGGCATAGCTTTTTTTCTTTTTCTATAATAAGCAGATACTGCTGTCATTATATTAGATAAGTGTTCTATTGTTTCATAAAACTTTTTAGTAATGCTTATTTTACTTTGTGCATTAGAATCAAAAGAAACTTCTCGTGTCCTAATATAATCACAAAATGGTGCATAAATTTCTCCCCACACACTTTTATCATTGTGTTGGTAATAAGCATCAACTACCATTGTCTTAACACCAAGATATTCCGAGCCACATTGAGTTATATATATTTTATCGCAATTAGTTTTACTTTTATTTGCTTCTTCATCAATATCAAAACTACTGTCGATGTATAACTATTCAAAACATATATTTTTTTGTCTTGGACAAGGTTATATATTTCCGAATGAGTATATTCTTTATCTTCATCTAAATCTATACTATCTTCTGTAGTTGCAACTAGAAAGTCTAATCTATCATATTGCTGACTATTGGTTTTTGAGTCTGTACTCCCTATCATATTGTTTGTTTCTAAAATAACATTCATATCTTCAAGAAACTTATCTGATTCATTTAAATAATATATATTTGAGTGTATAACTTTAAGATGTTTCCTATCAATTTTAGAAACAAAGTCTTTATAAAAAAATATATATTCTCTTAAAAGTAAGTATTAATTTACCTCATAAGCGTCAATAAATTCTTTCAAATAATCATAACTACTTATAGTATGATCATATTGTTTTTCTTTTAATCAAATCATTTTTTAATATAGAGAGACAATTCTTACTATAATTCTCCAAAGCACGAGGATTTTTGACAAATTCTCTTACTAAAGTATCAATGTTCTTTTTAGATATAGCCGCATTGTCACCTTAATCCTATAAATCTATTTTTGAAATTAATGTTGAATATTCTTCTTCACAATAATATCCCTCTACAATATTATTTAATTTACCATCTTTGAAGACTAATAATGATGGCAATACATTAATATTATATTTTTTTAGAGTCTCATCATCAGCATAAACCTTATAAAACATAATATCTTCAAAATTTTCAGTTATTTTTTTGATTGGAATTGATTTAAGTAAGCATTGTATAGAATCATCATTATATAGTTCTATAAGAGTTATTCTTTTTAGATTTTTCTTTGCTTCTATATCACTACCATCAATTTTAAAAAAATCAGATAAAGGAGACGCCCCATATCTATCTACAAATAAATCTTTTATAGTTCTTGTGTCTTCAGCTATTTCTTTTTTATTTTTTTCATATTCTTCTCTACTCTTAGAGATCATAATTGCACCTATGGGGCATTCTTTTTCACATTGTCCACATGAAATACATTTATCATTATCTATTTCAATTGACTTTTTTTCTTCATTCCATGATAACGCACCAGTCGGGCATACAGAAATACCCCCACATTCTTTTGCATTATCACAAATTTTAAAGTTGACTAATACTGCCACTGAACATCCTCCCCAATAATTGACAAAATATTTTCATAGATATCATTTTCTATTATATGTATTTCTGTATTATAGTCTTTATACTTTTCTTTTAAAAAAGAATTTAATTCTATATTAATACCATTTATCTTTTTTCTTAACTCTAAATCATTTAATTCTCTATATTCTAGTATCTCACCATTTGAATAAGCCACACTAAATATATTATAGCCAAGTAATTTATTATACATTTGCATTATAGCTTGATTACTTTCATTAGAAGCGCTATTGTCTAATATAAATACTAAATTTTCTCGTAACCCATTGTTTTTAGAGAGAACATCTGCTAAATAATTTATATATTTTAAATTCATAAAACCTGTAGTTAAATTTTTAAAAATTATTATTTTTTTGTTTGGCATACTGATATCCCCCTTTATCATATGGATGCTTTTCTAAATCCACATCAGCGAGTTCTTCCATAACCATAGAAATAGCCTCAATCTTATGTCCTGCATTACGATAAGGCAAATCAGTGCTTTCAATATAAGAACTTATATCCGCATCTTCAGAGCCAACAAATAACACATCATTTGTCAAAGAAGAATCAACCATTCTCAAATCAATTTGATGAAAATCGCCATTAAAAACAGATAAGGCTATATCTTCTGGTTTTGTGTCTTTATAAAAATACTCATTAATACTTTCAACAGCTCTTGTCTTATCTAGCCCATTTGGCAATACATCGATTTCAACTCCATAACCGGGACAATAATAAGGATATAATGTATATAACTCATTATTTTTAAATTCTTTCAAAATTTCATAATAATAGTTAAATTCTTCATCTGTTAAATCATCTTTTAAAAATCTTATATTAGCAAAATATTTATAAAATGATAACTCAACCATAGATTTGATTTCTTCTGGTACAACATCATTAATATTTTGTAACAACTGATTCGTACATAACTTTTTGGAATCTTCATAGGGACATTCTAATAATTGTACATTTGGGCCAACCAATAAATCTGCTCCATATTCAGTAACTACAGACTTAAATACATCTGGAAAACCCTCATTTATAAACAATTCATGTATCAAACTTATCCAGCCATTTCCATTACCATTTAGATATTCCTGTGAACCACCAGTTATACAATGTATCTCAACATCATATTTTTCTTTTAACTTTCTTAGTGCCTTAAAAAAACGGTTTACTTGATTTCTAGTATATTTTCTTTTCTCAGCAGAAGTCTCACCTTCACTATAAGCATCATCTCCAGTTAGATGTGCTAAACAATCCGTCCAATCGAGATAGAAAATTATCTTTTTCTTATTACTCATATTAATCATCTACCTTTTCTAATATTGTTATATCTAATTTGTCATAAATAGTAATATTTTCTTTCTTATGAAGAAATGAACATAAACAATCATATAATTTTTCTTTATTATAAGAATCCCACATAACATCTTTAAAATCATCATCAGTTACAATCATTTCATATATTTCATTAATAGTTTCAAAATTAAATGGAATAGCCAATGAATCTTTTTTTACTATACTACATAAATTATTTTCTAAGGCTTTTTGGATAACCTCTTGTGAGTGTCTGACAGAGTAATCGTGATTATAGAATTTTATACTATCATAAGCTATATTCCATAATGCTTGAAATGAATCATTTTCAAAGGCCGGGTCAAGTATTATTATTATACCGTTAGCATTTAAAAGTCTCAACATATTAATAAGAGCTAGTCCTTGACATTTAATATCTATCTCATGAAAAGCTAATGACAACACTATAATATCAAAGTGTTGATTACCATTATATTTTACTATATCAGCAACTTCATAGAAAACATTTGATTTAGTATTATCATTGTTATTAGCATCTATTATTTCTCTATTTATATCAATTCCTACATATTCTTTACAATATTTTGAAAATACACTTGCATACCTACCATCACCACAGCCAACATCCAAAATTACTTTATCTTTTGGATCAAATAATTCTAATAATTTTTTTGTTTCTTCTTCTGACATTTTTATTTCCTCTTTCGTATCATATTTATAACATTTATCAAAGTCTTAACAAATATATCTATTTCTTCTTTTGTATTATATTTTCCTAAGCTTACTCTTATAGGGCTATAATTTTCTAAATCTGCTTTACAAGCAACTAGTACATGAGATGGCTCAGCTATTTCTGAATTACAAGCAGAACCAGTTGATACAAATATATTAAATGATTCTAATATTAATAATAACTCTTCTGCTTTTATTCCTTTAAAGGCAATATTAGAAGTATTAGGTAATCTATTATCTAAGTCCCCATATATTAACACGTCACTAATGCTACTCTTTATTTGAGCTTCCATATAATCCCTAAGATTACGCAAAGTATCATTACATTTGTAGTCATCTTCTAATATTAGCTCTACCGCTTTTCCTAAACCTATTATGTATGCTACATTTTCTGTACCACCACGCCTATTTTTTTCCTGATGTCCAAATATTAATGGCGTATAGGGAATTCCTTTTTTGATGTATAATACACCTATTCCCTTTGGAGCATTAATTTTATGCCCTGATAATGATAAAGTATCTATGTTCAACTTATCAACATCTATTTTTTCTTTTCCAACAGCTTGAACAGAATCACAATGAAATAAAACATTATGTTTTTTGGCAATAGCTCCAATTTCTTCAATCGGATATATATTGCCAATTTCATTATTAGCCATCATTACAGCTATTAAACAGGTATTATTATTAATAGTATTTTCCAACTCTTCTAAATTGATTTTCCCTAAGCTATCAACTGACAAGTATGAAATATCATAACCAATACTTTCAAGGTACTTCATTGTCTCCATAATAGAAGCATGCTCTACTTTTGTAGTTATGATATGTTTTTTCTCTGGGTATATTCTTATAGCATTCATAATAGCAGTAACATTGCTTTCACTAGCACAACTGGTAAATATTATTTCTTCTTCGCTCGCATTTAAAAGTTTTGCTACACTTTTTCTAGCATTAGTAATTTGGTTCTTTACTTCTTTACCAAATGAATATATACTGCTTGGATTACCATATATATCTTTTAGATATGGCATCATAGAGTTAAATACCTCTTCATCTAACCTAGTAGTAGCATTATTATCTAGATATATCTGTTTCATAATACTTCTCCTTTTACTAATATAAGATAATAAATATTACCTTATATTTTTATAATTTTCTTCTTTATATCCTAAAATTATTTCATTATCATATACTAATATTGGTCTTTTTATTAACATTCCATCAGTAGACAATAATTGTAACTGTTCCTCTTCACTTAGATGTAATAATCCCTCTTTTAGATTAAGTTCTTTATATTTCAATCCACTTGTATTAAAAAACTTCTTTAATGGCAAGTTACTCTTTTGATACCATTCTCTCAATTCCGTTATAGTTGGATTATCTGTTTTAATATTTCTTTCATCATATTTAATTTTATTATCATCTAAATATTTCTTTGCTTTTTGACAAGTTGTACATTTTGGATAATATATAAATAGCATCTTTTCACTCCTTCTATTTTCCTACTACAATATTATAACTTTCATCAATTAATTGTTTTAATAAAAACATATCAACATTCTTATCAAGAATTATGGTAAACCAATGTTTCTTATTCATATGATATGCAGGTAATACAATGCCTTCTTCTTGCAGCCGAGTAATCCTTTCCGGACTATTTTTTAGGTTTATTATATCTACCCTACCTTCCCTATCTATATGCAAACTTTTGCTTGGAATATTCATTATAAGTGCATACCATTTTTTTCTATTAAAATCTTTTATCGTTATATTGCCATCATTCCATGGCATTTCAATAATACAATCATATTTGTTCTTTACGTAGCCTAATAACTTATTTTTAATATTTATTGGTACATAAATTTCACTTAATATTTTGTTTTCTATATATTTTACTTTATTTCTTATTTCACTTATATATTCTCCTGTTAAATCCTTTATATAAAACGGTAAATATTCTTCATCACTATTTTTATCAAAAACTTTATATAAATAATCATTTCTATTTATATAAAAGCATACATAAAACTCATCACTAATTTCATAATTCTTTGTATAAAACTCGTTTTCTAATTTAAATCCCAATAGCCTAACTTTTTCTTCATCTAATATATAATTGTCTTTAATATTTTCTTTGTCCATTATTAATCCTCGATTGATATATTTTTACACAAGTTCCTTTTTCATTTGTATATTATTATATATTATTTTCCATATTTTTAAAACCATTTGTATAGTATTATAAGTATAATATTGCTATTTTTTATCACAAAAAATTACTTTTCATATAAACAAAAAAAGATATTATTAATATCCTTTTGGTGAGAATTATAATATATCTTTTAAACTTAAATTTAGAGTGAGAAATATTTTATTTAATATAAATAGTTATAGTTAATTACCAATTAATTACTCTATTTTAACTTTTCTTTACCACCACTTTCCATAAATTATTATAGTCATTTGTACATATCACATCCCTTTATTATCATATATTTCTAGTAATTTTTTATATTATATATCCACATCCTTTACCAATTCTATCTATTCTAACTTAATAAATTAAGCAGTATTTTAATTATTTCCATTTATTATGTTCATTAATCACTCCTTTTCTTTACAAATTAATAGTAGTACCTGAATATTAAATGAATATTAAAAAAATATATTTATTTATAAAAAAAACTAATTTTTATTAATTAGCTTTCTTGGTTTTTATAATCACTTTAAAATTAGTATATCCATCTTTTGATTCAGCAACTATTGTTCCATTATGATTATTGACAATATTCTTAGCAATTGATAATCCCAAACCATATCGATTTGAATCCCTATTTCTTGATTCATCTGCTCTGAAAAATCTCTCAAATATTTTTTCTTCCATTCCCTTTGGAATAGGATTTCCTTTATTAATAACATCTAGTATTAAATTACCCTTTTCTTTCTTTAGGGTTACTCTTATCTTTCCAGGGGACGTTGAGTGCTTTATGGCATTATCTAAAAGAATTGATAGTAGCTCTTTTATTTGTAGTGAATCGCATAATAAATATATGTCTTCTGCTATATCATAATCCAAGTGTATATTTTTCTCAAACATAAGACTTTCCAATGTTAATACCTGCTTTTCCACAATTTTAGATAAATTTTCTTCTTTATAGTTTTGTTTGTTATTAAAATTTTCCACCTTAGCTAAATCTAACAAACTTTTTATTAGTTTTGACATTCGCTCTGACTCATGCTGAATACTTTTTATCCATTTTTCTTTATTTTCTTTTTCTAACGCCTCACTACTTGCCATTATTACTGCTAAAGGAGTTTTTAATTCGTGTGATGCATCTTGAATAAATTGTTTTTGTTTAATAAAGCTTTCTTCTACTGGGGTTATAATCCACTTTGTTAACACTTTTGATATTAATATAATTACAGATTGCAATATTATAAAAATTACTAATGAGTACAGTAGAGATTTTCTTAAATATTTAATATTTTTAGTATTGTCAACAATTATTAAATAACTACCAACTTGATATTTGTAAGAATACTTATTTAAATATAAATTTCCTACATGTGTATTACTCACTTTATTTCTATTTATTGTTTTTTGAGCAACTTTTTCAATAGTTTGTATATCTTGGATTTCTTCATTATGACATATAATATTTATTATTTTGTTTTCTTCATCTAAATCAATAGAGTACAAAATAACATCCATAAACATTCGATTTTCTCTTTTTTGATTTTCTTCCATATCATCAGCAAAATGTTCCGGTGGAGTTTCTTTGTTACTTGCATGCAAATTAGAATTTCGATGACTCATTATTTCTAAACTATCTTTAATTCCTCTAACTTCGTTAAAATACAACTGAGAATTATAAATAATTAATACTGTCAATAAGAATAGTGTCAATATCAATAACAATGTCCAAAATACTTTATTTTTCAGTTTTTTCATCCTTATTCTCCAGTCTATAGCCTAATCCCCTTAATGATTTGATAGTTGTAGTTGAACCTATAACTTTTAACTTTTTTCGTAAAAATGACAGATATGCCTCTAAATTATTAGACTCTGTTTCTCTCTCGACTCCCCATATTCTATCATAGATTTGTTCCTTAGATAACACAATATCCGCATTCTGTAGAAAATATTCCAAAAGTTGAAATTCCTTATTACCTAATTCAATAAATTCATTAGTTTTTGTACATTCAAGAGTCGGCTTTTTCAAATCTAATTTTATATCTTTAAATTCTATAATATTTTTTACTAATCCCTGAGATGTTCTTCTTAACTGATTATTTATTCTAGCAATAACTTCTTCAATGTGAAATGGTTTTGTTATATAGTCATCAGCACCATTCCCCAACCCTGTCAACTTATCTTCTAGCTCAGATTTAGCAGTTAACATAATAACTTTACTATTTATATTTTCCCTTCGTATTTCATTCAATATTTCAAATCCATTTTTGTTTGGCAACATAACATCTAAAATTATTAAATCATAAATATTAGTTAGAGCGCTATATAATCCCGCTTCTCCATCTGTACATATATCTACAGAATATTTTTCTTTTTCTAGCGATTCTTGTATAACTTCAGCCAATGATTTTTCATCCTCTATAATTAATATCTTCATGCATTTAACTCCTTAAACTTTCTTATATTTATATAATAACACAAATAAAAAGACATCTTAAATGCCTTTTCTTGCTACATATTTTTTAGCTAGATTTATATTCCTGTCAGCTTCACAAATCAACTCATCAAAATTATCATCAATATAATTAGAATCATTATTCTTTGCTGCTATTTCGTGATTGTAGGCAAGCTCAGCTAATTTTGTAAATCCTAAATATTTCGAATCACTTTTTAAGGAATGCACTAATATCCTATAGTTATTTAAATCATGAACAATTTTATACTTTGTTATATCATTTATTCTATCATCAATGCCTTGTATAAATTCTTCTATAGTCTCATTGTACATATCTATATCACCTAAAAATTCAAG
>CADCQR010000090.1 GCA_902803685.1 uncultured Erysipelotrichaceae bacterium | reverse complement strand
ATTACATTGTATCAAACCTATGTCTTTTTAATAAATAAAAATAGTGTAGTGAATTTACACTCACCAACACTATTTATAATACAACCTAATAAAAAGGATGCTTCTCATCATTTTTTGTTTCTATGAGAAAACCCCAAGATTGTCTGGGGTTCAATTTAGCTTTAGCGATTAGTCTTTAATAAAAACATTCCTTTTGGAATGATATAAATAGTTTATCACATGCTAAACGGAATTGTAAGTACCATATTATATTTGCACCTAAGTATAGAAGAAAAAAGTTCTATAGAGTAAATAGAATAGAAATAGGAAAAATATTGAGAGAACTTTGTAGATGGAAAGAAGTAAATATAATAACAGCAGAAGTTTATATTGCTCATGTACATATGTTAGTAGAAATACCACCAAAAATGAGTATTTTGATTTTCATGGGATTTTTAAGAAGGAAAAGCAGTGTAATGATATATGAAAGATGAGAAAATATGAAATTTAAATATAGAAACAGACAATTCTGGTGTAGGGGTTACTATGTTGATGCAGCTGGAAAAAGTGCAGAGGTAATTCGAAAATATATGGATAATCAACTATATGAAGAACATCTGTCAGAACAATTAACAATAGATAAAATAGCCCCGTTTACGGGTAAGCAAAGGTAATAGTGCAAGTGCCGCCGTATGGGTGCTTGTAAGCAAGCAGGAACCAAAGCTTTTTAGACGCCAGAGAAAAACCACTAGCTAAGTGGATATTTTTTTGAATTTTTGAATTCTTTCTTCTAAATTCTTTTCCTGTGGTAAAAAATATCATTTGGCGACTCAGTGATTTTGTTATTAATACAAAACTCCTATGTGATTATGTTGTTTGTCAACTAACTGCACAGGAGACTGCCAAATATAGCAAATTAATAAGTTCATATACTAAATAAATTGTAAGTGCTTAGTATTTACACTAAAATTTCTAAGAAAGAAATTTTATGTTTTTAATAGTTGAAAAGACTATCAATGTTTTTATTTTTCGCAAAGCTTTTGTATAGATTATAAGAAAAACTATTTAAAATTATACTAAATTCTCCGACATACTCTGTTATGACGCTGTTGAATGATAGTTTTTTTTCGTCTTTTATTGATTGGCCAGAATGGTTATCTGGATTTAAGTTTGGTGTAAGTTCTCCCCAATTAATATATTTTATATTCTCTTTAATGTAATCTTCTATCATTTTCCATTTTATAATACAATCTGGATTTTGGTTTTTATATTTTGCATCGCTACCTTCCGCAATTAAGTATGCTGCATTATCGTATTTTAATACCATTGCACTTGCAATTGTAATTCCTTTTGGATATTTTTTTAATAAATTAGTTGCTTTAATTATTGAATTTTTATATGTGTCGAGAAGTTTGTCAGATTCCATTTTTTTATTTAATGTTAGTTCTCTTTGCTTAGCATCGGCTTGGTTGTTTTGTATTAGTTCCGCTAATAGTGCGTTGTTTTCTACTTCTTTTTCATACATTTTTCTGCTATTAACAGTAAATATCTCGGTGTTAATTCTTGCATAATATATTTCTATGTTGTTACCAAATTTTTCACATAACTGTTGGTAATAGGCTTTTGTGTGTATTGTTTCATTTTTTATATAATAATAAAACCTATCTATATCTTGGGTTTTATCTTTTCCTGCCTCTATTCCGTAATTAACGGCTCTCCTTATTTTGTTTCTAGTTCTTTTATCAAGTTTTGTGAACATCTCTGTTGCTACGTTATTTAAGATTGTTAGGCATTCTCTGTTTGATCTTTCAGTATTTATACTGTTATACTCAAACCCAGCAGATTTGATATTTTGAACAATTTTTTGGCTTTGGTTATTAAAGTTCATTATTGTTCCGTTACAATCTTTTATTGTTGTAGCTATATTTGGATTGATTTTTAGTATCATAAATCCTTGTTTACTAAGTGCTTGTTTTATTTTTTTAACCATGTCTAATAGATCATTTTTGTTTTCATAATTGCATAGAATTCCTCTTGGCGCATATGCAATCTTGTTATTCATAAAAACTTTTTTATATAGCAGCAGGGTGGCTCCTATTAATTTGTTTGTATCACTTACTATTCCCAAATAATGGATGTTGTAGCCTAATTTTGTCATAACTGCCCCATAACTACTTGTTTGAAAATAGTTCCTGTATTTGTGGTTGGTGGAAAATTTATTAAATTGATTGGGACTTAAAGTAACAATTTTCATTAGCAACACCTCTTTATTACTTACTAAGTATATCACATTAAAGCTGTTTCTTTCAATATACAGTGGTTTAAGTTAAACAAATATACTAAATTATTTTTATATTTGTGTCTTTTGTTTATGTTATTAGCTTTTAATTAAGTTGAAGTAATAAATACTAGTGATATAATAATATTGAGTCTATTACTAGCTGAATTTGATATGTAAGTAACAGACTTGGATTTGATAATAGGAGGCAAATTAAAAGATGAGAATAAGTGATGTTAAGGCAAGAGAGATATTAGATTCTAGGGGAAATCCCACTATTGAAGTGGATGTTGTTTTAGAAAATGGTATAATTGGGCGTGCAGCTGTACCGAGCGGAGCTTCAACAGGAGAGAGAGAAGCATTGGAATTGCGTGATGGTGATAAATCAAGATATATGGGCAAAGGAACTTTGCAGGCGGTAGCAAATGTTAATGGTCCGTTAAGAGAATTAGTAATTGGGATGGATGCTGCTGACCAAAAAAGTTTGGATTATGAGATGATTAAGTTTGATGGTACTGATACTAAATCCAAGTATGGCGCTAATGCTATTTTGGGAATTAGTATGGCGGCATTAAAAGCTAGTGCACTTAATGAGAAAAAGGATTTATACGAGTATATAGGCAATGGTAAGACGTTACCTGTACCTATGATGAATATAATTAATGGTGGCGCTCACGCTGATAATAAACTTGATTTTCAAGAATTTATGATTATCCCTCAGAGGGATACAATTCATGAGAGAATAAGAGTTGGATCTGAAGTTTTTCATAATTTGAAGAAAGTTTTAAATGAGAAAAAATTAGCTACTGGTGTTGGCGATGAAGGTGGATTTGCACCAGATTTGCAGTCAAATCAGGAGGGTTTTGAATTAATTATGGAAGCTATTAGAAGAGCTGGATATGAACCTGGTAAAGATGTTTGTATGGCTATAGATGTTGCTGCTAGTGAATTTTATTCAGATGGTAAATATAATTTAGTTGGTGAGGGAAGAAGTTTAACCACAGATGAATTAATTGATTTTTATGAAGAATTAGTTAATAAATATCCGATTATTTCCATTGAAGATCCTGTTGATGAAAATGATTGGGAAGGTTTTAGGAAGATTACTGAAAGAATTGGTGATAAAGTTCAAGTAGTTGGTGACGATTTATTTGTGACTAATAAGAAGTGTTTACAAATGGGAATTGATAATCATGCAGGTAATGCTATTTTGCTCAAAGTAAACCAAATTGGCACAATTACAGAAACGCTTGAAACAATTGAATTAGCTCGTGCTAATGGTTATGCAACGATAATTTCACATCGTTCTGGAGAAACTGAGGATACTACAATTGCTGATTTAGCCGTGGGATTAAACTTAGGTCAGATTAAGACTGGATCTATGTCTAGGACGGATAGAATTTGTAAATATAATCAGTTAATGCGAATAGAAGAAAAAATAACAAAAACTGAATTATTGTAACAATGTATATGATAAAAAACTTCGAAACAGTTCGATGTTTTTTTCTTTTATACAAAGACTTAAAAATCGTAATTTGCATTTTCTATAATCAAATTGTAGTTTTCTACCAGCAAAACGAACAAATAATCTACACTATTTATAAATCATAAAGAATTTGTTATATACAAAGTTGATTGGTAAGTATCATATTTTATTTGATTAAAAATATAGATGGAAGAAATTTGGTAAAAAACAATTGAATTTGAATACAAAGAATGCAAAATAATAGGAAAGTAAATATATAGGAATCATATGAAGCTTATTCATTTGAATAGTTAATTTTATATGTGATAGATTAATTTGTTGCTTCAAAGATAATATTGTAACTATGAGTCGTATAATTATTTTTAATCTAATTAGTAACTATTGGTGAGAAATATTATTAGTTTGGATAGTTGATATTTTGTTGATATATAAGTTGAATATTGCTATTTTAAAATCAATAGTATATTAATATGAGTAGTAAAATAGTCAAATTATTGTTTTTTTTGTAAACTTTTAATAATTTTATTTACTTTAATGATAAATATGATATTCTAATTGTAGGTGAATGATAGGAGAAGGTTATAGATATGTTGCAAGATGTTGTTGGTATTGACTCAGAAAAGATTGATCAGTTAGCTTTAAGTTTTTACGATTATATTGAAAAATTAAATGCTATACTCAATAATATTTCTACTGAGATTAATAATGTTTCTAAATTTTTAGATTGCAAAGCGGTTAATGATTTAAAGGAAAAATATGATGATCAAAAGACTAACTTTAGTTCTTTTTCTGCACGTTTGCTTGATTATACAGACGTTTTATTAGGTATTAAGAGTAAATATTTAATGAAATCATCTGATCTTGCAGCTAAAATTAGTTTGGATTCTAAAAATATTGATATCATTCTACCAAGAGAGAAGTCATAGGAGGTTTATATATGGATTTTAATAATCTATCTTTTGGGTATAGTGGTAAAGGTACTCAAAATTATTTAGAAGAGTTAAATGCTCAGGCAATTGAAGAGACTTGTAAAAAGCTTGCGGATATGCAAAAAATTAAAGCTGCATTTGATGCTGGGTGGCAGGGGCAAGCAAAAGATAATTTTGTAAAAAATTTTGAAAAGGCTGTTGAAAAAGCTCAGGGAAAAATAAGGGAACTAAAGAAGAAATTAGATAAAGAATTTGAGACGATTAGATCAGATGTTATGAAAGCCGATCGAGAAATCGTCCAATTGGATAAGTAGGAGGTTTATTATATGGGTAATATAGCAAATGATTTAATGCATGCGGCAGTAGCTGCTCCAATAACAGGTTTGGCTTCATTAGTTAGTGCTGGTGGTAATAGTTATGATGTGGTAGGTATTGATTATAATAAGATTACTAGTATGGATCTTGCTATTCAGGGTTATGTTTTGGCATTGCAAAGGCATTTGAATGGTGTAAAAACAAATACTAGTAATTCAAATGCTATGAAAGGTGAATATGCTGTAGCTACACAAAAATTTGTTGAAGCAGTTGTTGATGCTTGCGCTGAAGTAATTAGTTTACTTGATGGCTTTAGACAGAGGTTAGCAGAGGTTAAGGAAGCTTATGTTAAAAGAGATTCTGATATTGCTAAAAATGTTACGGATGCTAGCAAAAATGTATCAGCAGATGTTGACGGTAATGGCCCCATAGCTGGTTTAGCTGGTACTGTAGCTAGAGCTGCTGTTAATGTTGCTCCTGGTGCTGCTCCTGGTGCTGTTCCTGGTTCTGCTACTACTGCTGGTACTGTAGCTAGAGCTGCTGTTAATGTTGCTCCTGGTGCTGCTACTACTGCTGGTACTGTTGCTAGTGCTGTTAATGTTGAGAAGTAGTTAAATATAATTAGATAGGGGAATAACATATGCTTCAAGATTTATATCAAGAAAAAAATCAATATCAATTATTTCGAAATAATTTATTGGATATTTTGCGTAACTTTAAACAAGCTAAGGCAAATATTGAGGATTGTGATAAAATAGATTCTTATTATATGGTAAATGGTTCTAATTCACTAAATAATGAGGCATTTAAATATTCTCTGAGTGAAATTACGGGAATTATAAAGAAAATTGAAACAGAAATAATTCCGTGGATTGATAAAAATATCAAAGATTTTGATATTGCTGCGGATTTAGAGTCAGAAAAATCGACGAAAGGATGATAATATGGCTTTTATTAATTCTGACATTGATAAGTTACGTGAATGTGGAAATCATATTATTCAATATTCAAATGATTATTTAGTAGTTATAAATGAGCTTATGTCAAAATTAGAAAATATTTCTAATAAAGGTGTTTGGTGTGGAGAAGGCGCAAATAAGTTCGTTGAAAATGTAAAATCGGACAAAGCTAAGTTTATTGCTATGAGTAAAACTCTAAAGCTTTTTGGAAAAACTATTGTTAATTTTTCTGATGACTTGGCTAAGGTGAAGCAATGAAAAATATTCATTTTGATTATTCTGGCTTGCAGAATAATATTTTACCATTCCTTAGTAGCTCTATTTATAATTTAAAAAAAGCTTCTAGTATTTTGTCTAGCATGAAGATTCCTAGTGATTGCCCATATTTGGGTGTTATTAGAAATTCAGCTACAAAGGCTATGGGGTGTGTAAATCAGTTGAATAAAGCTGTTTCTGATATTAATGATACAAACATAAAGTTAGATACAGTTATTGATGATTTTATGGTTAACATTTCAAAGATTCCTGTGACAAAATTTAAATAAAGTAATTTAATTTAATAGTATTGTGGGTAATATGTTGAATATTACCCATTTTTTTGTAATATATTTTCAATTGTTTTACTGTTGGTTTATTTTTATAGTGCAAATATTTATTTCATTAGGTCTAGACCCAATACTATAAGGTATTTTAGAAGCTATTAATGTGTTGTTTTTATGATACTTATATTTAGAAGCCTCTTTCATTCTTTTAGTATCTTCAAATTTAACATTTATAATACCAAATCTAATGGAATTATAAAGTGTAGGAGTAGTAATGAAGTAAAACCAGTTTTATTAAAATAACCATGCTCTTTCATAGATTCAACTATAGCATCTGGGCCCATTTATCAATTTTTATCTTCTTTTCTATGAATTCAGCCATGTTTTTATATTTTATTAGTTTATAAATACCTTTTGATAAACCCTTTTTAAATATATAATTGTTTTGCGCGTAAGAAACATTGTAAGGTTTTTCATATGTTTTACCAGACCTAACCATGAATCTATATTCTTTTCTTTTATTTATTTCTCTAGATATGGTGGATTTATTTACCTTTAAATATCTAGCTATATATGAGTTATTAAACAGTCTTTTACCATTTTTATCCCACTGATTTGTAAGAGTTTGTATTGCACATCTATCTTTATAAGTTAAGTGGTGACATTGCTTTCTATTAATTTTGTTGTATTATTTGTTTCAGACATTTTTGATTTCCTTCCTGTTTTTTCTGTTGTGGATATTATGGGAAACTAATATGTCTTTTTCAATGCAATTCT
>CADCQR010000089.1 GCA_902803685.1 uncultured Erysipelotrichaceae bacterium | reverse complement strand
GGATAATCATCCGTTGGTGTATTATTAGGACTACAATCAATTACCTCATAACCTCTTTCTTTTAAGTAATTAATTACTTCTTTCTTACATTCTACTCCTCTATGATCACTTGCTATTGCTATCTTCATCAAAATCCTCTTTTCCTATAAACTATTTTATTAAAGTATAACATAACACTAAGCTTATTTGTATAAAAAAACAGCATTAAGCAGCTGTTTCTTCTTGGTTAAATCCATATTTCTTATTAAATTTGTCAACACGACCTGCACGAGATGCTCTTGATTGCTTTCCTGTATAAAAAGGATGGCACTTAGAACAAACTTCAACTGGGATTTCTGATTTTACTGATTTAACTGTAAATGTCTCACCACATGCGCATGTAACAACACAATCTTTCATTTCTGGATGAATACCCTTTTTCATATTTTCACTCCTTCCGCCATGACTAAAGCCATAGTAATTAAATGCTTTATTAGTATAGCATTTCTTTTTATATATTTCAAGTACTTTTGTTTGATATGTCTAGTTTTTCCTAGCCTTAATTATATCTTTTTAATATTTCTTTTGCTATTAGTAAATAACCTTCTCTATTATAATAATTATTGTTGGGATTTAAGAAGTATTTATCTTTATTTTTTTCTAATTTATCAACAGGTATATATATGACATTTGTATTAGATGATAGATATTTATTATATTCCCTTATTGCTTTGGATAAATAGTAATCCTCTAACGTATTATTAGGATATCCTACCACATATATGTCTCCCTTATAGTATCTATATATTATCTTGATAAGTTCTGCAAAATTATCTTTTATAAGCTGCATTCTATTGTTAGATGTATCCAAATCTATTTTATCATTTAATACAAAATTAAGTTTTAAATCGCTCATCCCTATTGACAAAGTTAACATATCAGCCTCTTGTAGATACCCTTTTAGTGACTTTTTCTGTTTTGAACTCTCATTTATACCACCATTAGCAATAGCATTTTTTAATTCAGAAATTGTTATTTCTTCTTTTGAAAAATAATTTATATAGCTTTTTAATTTTCCTTTTTGTTCTAACATATCTTTTAAATAATCACTATAACCATATTCACAAATTCCGTATGAGTTTTTACCTTCTGAATACGCATCACCAAGTGAGAGGTATGTTATATTGTCTTTATTATTGAATTGGAAAATTAAAACTGTTGAAATAATTATTAACAAATATAGTAATATCATCTTTTTACTGATTAATTTTTTCATAGGCCTCCCCCAAAAAAAAGAAATATAGTTTGTATATTATATTTCTTTAAGTGTTATTTTAGCACCTACTTGTGTTAATTTTTCTATTATATTTTCGTACCCTCTTAAAATATGTTCTACATTTGTTATTTGAGTTTTTCCATTAGCAGTAAGTCCTGCTATTACCATTGCTGCGCCAGCTCTTAAGTCTGTTGCAACAACATTACAACCATTTAATTCTGTTGGGCCAACTATAGTGGCTGTCTGATTTTTTACTATGATATCGCAACCTAAATCGTTTAAATATGGAACATGCATAAATCTGTTTTCCCAGATTGTCTCGGTAATTTTGGATTTTCCATTTGCTTGTGATAGTAATACAGTAAATGGTTGTTGCAAATCTGTAGGAAATCCTGGATATATTGCTGTTTTTATATTTACTGCTTTGTAGTCACGTTCATGGTTGGGTACTATTACGTAATCATTTCCTATTTCTATATTTACACCAACCTCCTGAAGTTTAGATATAACAGACTCTATATGCTCAGGAATCATATTTTCTATTTTTAAATTTTTTCCACATAATGCTCCCATTATTAGATACGTTCCAGCTTCTATTCTATCTGGAATCACTTCATGAAAACATTTATGTAGTCTATCTACACCTTTAATTTTTATGGTAGAGGTACCTGCACCTGTTATTTTTGCTCCCATGTTATTTAAAAAGGTAGCCACATTAACAATTTCTGGTCCTTTGGCAGCGTTATCAATTATAGTAGTACCTTTTGCCTTTACTGCTGCTAACATTATGTTTATAGTAGCACCCACGGATACAACATCTAAGTAAATATTGCTACCTTTTAGCTCAGTAGCTTCTACAATGTATTTATTTTTTTCTACGGTTACTTTTGCGCCTAGTGCTTCAAACCCCTTTATATGTTGATCTATTGGTCTAGCACCTATAGAGCAACCACCTGGAAAGCTAATAGTAGCCTTTTTATATTTTCCTAATAACGCTCCAAGAAAATAATATGATCCTCTTAGTTTTTTAGAGAATTTTTCTGGTATTTCTTTATTAAACATAGTTTTTGGGTTTATTGTTAAAAGGTCATTTTCTCTATTAAATGATACATTAAGCGTACCTAATATGTCACATAAAACATCAATATCTGTTATTGCTGGTATATTACAGATTTTAACTTCTTCATCTGCAAGTATAGCAGCAGGTACCAAGGCTACTGCGGCATTCTTAGAACCACTTATCCTTATGCTTCCTGTTAGTTCTTTTGCACCTTCTATTTCAATTATTTTCATAATGAACCTCCCATAACCATAATTTATTTAGTACCAAATAAGCGTATCTTTTCAGAAACTTTGGCTTTTATTGCTGCTTCGCCACTACCAATTATCTTTCTTGGATCATAGGCT
Source organism: uncultured Erysipelotrichaceae bacterium (assembly GCA_902803685.1). The sequence goes on along the minus strand of CADCQR010000089.1, from coordinate 26,712 downwards.
TTAGTATCACTATTTAAAAATTTTCTTACTGACATGCTCCAAGCATATTGTAATTCAGTATTTACGTTTATTTTTGCTATACCAGATTTTATTGCTCTTTGTATTTGCTCATCTGGTATACCACTTCCTCCATGCAATACTAGTGGTATTGGCAAATTTTCATTTATATTTTTCATTGCCTCAAAGTCTAAATTTGGCTCACCCTTGTAAAATCCATGAACACTACCTAAAGCAGGCGCTATAGAATCTATTCCTGTAGATTCATATAATTTTTTACAATCATCTAGTGTAGCATTCATACTCTCTGATGATATATTATCTTCTGTTCCACCAATATGACCTACCTCTGCTTCTACGGTAACATTTTTTTTATGAGCAGCATCTACAACTTGTTTAGTTATATTTATATTTTCTTCTATATCATACTTTGAAGCATCTATCATAACTGATGTAAAACCTGCTTCTATTGCTTTTAAGCATGTCTCTACGCATCCATGATCCACGTGTAAACAAACTGGAATAGATATACCTAGGTCTTCTATTAAGCCGCTTACCATGCCATAGATTGCTTTATATCCACCCATGTATTTTGCTGCTCCATCACTAACTCCTAAAATAACTGGAACATTTAGCCTATTACATTCTTCTAAAATGTATTTAGTCCATTCTAAATCATTTATGTTAAAATGAGGAATTGCATAATGATTAATTTTCGCTTTTTGTAAAATTTCCTTTGAATTTACCAACATATTATCACCCATTTAAAATAATATGAAAATATTACTTTATTGTCAATTATTATAATCTTTTTTAATATCCTAATATGTAAATAAAAGAGATATTGGTTATCTCTATATTTTATGATTATTTATTATATTTATTTAAAATTTCTTTTATTAGTGTTGTATACTGAATATCTTTCGTTTCATCTACATTACATAGCGGTGGAAACAACACACACCAAAAATTTTCACCATTGCCTTTTCCCAATGTAATAACTAATGATTCGTAATTTCCTTCTTCATAAGTGACTCCTTTATATTCTTTTTTTGGAAAATAGTTTTCACCGTATTTTATCATAATTTGTTCTGAATAGTTATTGGTGTTTAGCTCTAAGTTTATTTTGCTTTCAATAGTAGGAAGTTTTTCGTGTATTAATTGTCGTGCTTCTTGAATACTGGATGATTCTGATGATATATAAGTTATTTCATCTTTTAAAGATTGAACTATTTGCTTTTTGATTTCTTGATCTACTTTTGAATTACTATTACTTATTATTCTAAATCTTATACTTTCTTTTGGGATTATTACTTGTTTTTGTTTAAACAAAGAGAGTATTATTATAATACTAGCTAGAAAAACTAATGTTTTTTTCATAAAAAATCTCACTTTCCTTACATAAGTATAGTGAGTTTTTTTATTATTTTTATTCAATTAATTGGTTATAAAAATCATTCGATTTTTACCTGACATGTCTTTTATAACTTCTATTTTTATATTTTCTAAATAACTATTTATTATTTGTTTGATATCATCAGCTTGTGTACATCCAATTTCTAAGGCTATTAAAAAATTATCTTTTAGATGGGATTTTATATCCTTAAAAATCTTCCTATAGCAATCCAATCCATCTTCTCCTGCATATAATGCAAGATGTGGTTCATTGTTTTTTACTATATCTTGAATTTCTTCATTTGTTTTAATATATGGTGGATTACTTATAACAATATCATATTTCTTTTTTATGTTTTTCCACATATCACTGTTGATTAAATTTGCATGAAGACTTAAATCATCTCTGTTTTTTTCTGCAACTTTTAGTGCAGGTTCACTTATATCAACTAAATCCACAGAATGTGTGGATAATCTTTTTTCTAAAGATAATCCTATAACTCCACTTCCACAGCCTAAGTCAATTATGTCCACAGGATATTCAAATCTTTTATATGCATATTTAAGTGTATAATCTACTAATTCCTCAGTTTCAAATCTAGGAATTAAAACATCTTCATTTATAGTAAACTTATCTCCAAGAAAATTAACATTTCCTATAACATATTGAATTGGTTTTCCAGACTTAACAGCGTCAACTGCTTGCATATATGCTTGAGAAGTTGCTTGTTCAACATCATAATCTAAAATATTGTATAACTCCAATGTACTCTTATTAATAAATTCTGCTAATAACATTTTTGAATGAGTTGAGTGTATATGTTTTTTTCCATATACTAATAATTCTTCAACAGTCATTATTATTCTGTTTCTCCAATTAATTTTCTTCTTTGATCTTCCTGTATTAATGCATCTATTACATCATCTAATAATCCATCCATTACTCTATCTAAGTTATTGGTTGTGTAGCCAATTCTATGATCGGTAACACGATTTTGAGGATAGTTATATGTTCTAATTTTTTCTGCTCTGTCTCCTGTACCTATTTTGCTACGCCTTTCGTTTCCTTCTTTTTCGAGTCTTTCTTGTTCTTGTAATTCATATAATCTTGTTTTTAATACTTTCATAGCCTGTTCTTTATTTTGAATCTGACTTCGTTCATTCTGACAAGTTACTACCAAGCCTGTTGGTAAGTGGGTAATTCTTACAGCCGAGTCGGTGGTATTAACGCCTTGACCTCCGCAACCACTTGATCTATATATGTCAATGCGAAGATCATTAGGATTTATCTCAATATCTACATCTTCATCGGCTTCTGGCATAACTAGTACAGTTGCAGTTGATGTTTGTAGTCTTCCGTTAGACTCTGTCACAGGTACTCTTTGAACACGGTGAGAACCACTTTCATATTTTAGTAGTGAATAGGCATTTTTACCTTTAATAATAAATTCTATTTGGCTAAAGCCTCCAGCAGTACCATCTACTGAATTATATACTTGATAGCTGAATCCCTTTTTCTCAGCATATCTTGTGTACATTCTAAATAAATCTCCAGCAAAAATGTTAGCTTCGTCACCGCCTGCTGCTCCTCTTATCTCTATAACAACATTTTTTCCATCGTTTGGATCTTTTGGAATTAATAAAACTTCTAATTCGCTATCCAAATTATCTTTTTCACCCTCTAATGTTTTTAATTCCTCTTTAGCCATTTCCCCTAAATCTGAATCTTTCATCATTTCTTTTGCTTCTTCTATGTCAGAAAGTACTTTTTTATATTTCTTGTAACACACAACAATATCTTCTAATTCTGCCAGCTGTTTTGAATATTCACGTGTCTTTTTTATATCCGATAATATTTCTGGTTTTGCTAGCTCATTTTGAAGAAATTCATACTTCTCTAAAGTGGCCTCTAATCTTTCTATCATTTTATACAAATCCTTTCCGATAACTAAACGTATTATATCATAATTTACTTAAAAGAACTAGATTATTGTTCTAGTTCTAATTCATCTTCATCAATAATAACAAGATCTTTTAATTCTTCGTTAGTATCTTCATCATAATCTTCTGGTTCCGTATCATCAAAATTATCTTCTTCAATCTCATTATCACTATCATTATCTTCTTTTTCTTCTTGTAGCTCTTCTTCATCTTCTTCATCATCTGTGACTTTTATAACCTTATCGGACGTATGACGACTTCTAAGATCCCATGTGCCATCTTTTAATAAAATGAATCTTTTATCTGTTGATAAGGCAGTATAATATTCTGCTATTTTATTTTCAAAAACACTACTTGGCAGTTCTAATAATTCTATAATTCTTTTAAATAAATCAGCTGTACTTAAAGATTTTTTTTGATCTTCTAAGATTAAGCAAGTTATTTCTTTGTTTGATAATAATTCTAAATCTTCTTTGCTCATTTGTTTTAGACTCATAATTATAGCCCTCCTATATAACAACATTATATGATTATATTTAAATTTAGTTCGGTAAAAAAATTACCACATCACTTATAACATATCACTAGTATAATTACAACACTTTTTTACATTTTTTCTGGCATCTCTATTCCTAAGACATCTAATAATAAGCAATTAGTTTCATAAACTAAACTAGTTAGCGCTAACCACGAGTCTCTTTTTTCTATATTTTCTTCTGTTAACACCCTATTTTCAGAATAGAACTTATTGTATGCTGATGTTATTTTAAATATGTATTCTGTTATTTCATTTAATGATTTGGTCTCTAATGATTTATTTAGTACAACTGGTAAATTAAGTAAATTAAGCGCCAATTCCTTTTCTAAACTACTAAATATATTATGTATTTTAAATTGTTTTATATCCCGTGCTTCAGCTTTTTTTAGCAAGGACTTCATTCTTATCGTTGAATATAAGATATATGCTCCCGTCTTTCCTTCCATATCAGCAAACTTCTCAAGTTCAAAAACATAGTCTGTTTCTCTATATGGCAATGAATCAGCATATTTTAAACAGGCTATGGCAACTTTATGGGCAATTGAACGTTTTTCAGATTCATCTTTGGTATCAATTACAATTTTTTTATAGGTTTCTTCATTAACAAGCTCAATTAGCTTTCTTAATGTCATTGTACCGCCATCTCTTGTTTTAAATGGCTTACCATCCTTTCCGTTCATTGTACCAAAACCAACAAATTCTAATTTTACATTATCATCTATTAAATGTGCTTTTCTTGTTGCTCTGAAAATTTGATCAAAGTGTAGCTTCTGTCTTCCATCTACACAATACCAAATTTCATCTGGATTCTCTTCAATTTTTCTTTGTAAAATTGTCGCTAAATCAGTTGTTTGGTATGAAATTGATCCATTTGATTTAATAAAAATTACTGGTGGCATTGGTGCTTTATCGCTTTCTTCTTCCACTTCTATAATTTTAGCGCCATTACTATCTTTTAAAATGTGACTATTTTCATAAATCTGATTTAGTTGATCAAAATACTCAGCAGCATCACTTTCTCCTAGCCACAAATCATAACTTACATATAGTTGATCATAAATATTCTTAATGTCTTCTTTAGAAATATCCATTATTCTTTTCCATAAATCATAATAACCTTTTTCCTTATTTTGTATTTTGGAAGTAATGATTCTAGCTTCTTCTAGGTACGCTTCATCTTCTTTTGCTTTTGCAGAAGCAAATGGATATATTTCTTCTAGATCAGTATTTGTAATTGGTAAATCGACAGTACTATAATCTCCATTAAATCCTTCGTCAAAAAAGGCTAAATCTGGGTATCGTTTCTTAATTTCTAACTCAACTAAGCCTAATGGTCTTCCGTAATCGCCTAAATGAACATCGCCCCATACTGTATATCCCAACAATCTAGCAAGTCTTTTTAATCCTTCCCCAAGATTAGCACTTCTCAAATGTCCTACATGAAGAGCCTTTGCCACATTGGCACCGCCAAAGTCTATTACAACTCTTTTTGGTTCTGGTTTATCAATATTGCTTTCAATATTTCCTATGACATTGTTTAACTCATCTACTAAATACTGGCTGGAAACAGTCAAATTAATAAATCCCGGCCCAGCTATATTTAAATTAGTAAATTGACTTTTATTTTTCAATATTTCGATAATATCTTCAGCTATTTTTCTTGGATTTTTCCCAGCCTTTTTGGCTAGTGGCATTGCTTCATTTATTTGAAAATCACCAAGTTCTTTTACCTTACATGGTAAAAGAGTGATATTTTCTATATCATAATTTAAACTTTTTAGTGCATCCTTTATTTCGCTATTCAATTTCTTTATTATACTCACTTTATATCACCTCTAAATAATATTTAAACTTTTGGTTTTCAATATAATACTCAATAAATATATTATTATCTTTTCTTTCCAGTTTGGTAGTATTTATTTTTAATTCAATTATTTTATTTATATCATAAACTTCATACTGACCAACAGTTTCGTCCCCCATTCTGTATGGAAATCGGAGTCTTATATCTTTATTTTTTCTTGATAATATCCAATTTTTTAAATCTAGTTTTACAATTGTATTTAGTTCATCTTTTTCTACATATGTTATGCAAAGCTTCTTGATATCATATATACATGGTACTATAAAACTGCTTTTTCCTTCATCATTTTCTAGTTGTACTTTCACTTGCTTCTTCATATAATCACGCTTTCTAAAAAATCTTAGTTAAGATTATAACACAATACTTTTAAATTTAATACATATTTTTTATATTTAATAACATAATATATGTGAGGCTGATACTATGAAAAAGTTATTATTAACAGTTAAGTTGTTCCTTGTTGTTTTGTTGCTTTGTTGGGCTGGTGCTGCATTGTATGTCAAACTTTCTCCAGCATTAGAGATCAACAGTGCAAATAATGTTATTCTCTACGATTGTAATGATAATGTTTTTTTTGAAGGAAGTCAATCAAAATCATGGGTACATTTAAGTGATATATCACCAGATTTAATTAATGCTACTATATATACTGAAGATAAGTCGTTTTATAAACATCACGGCTTTGATATTCTTAGAATATTGAAAGCAACTGCAATTAATTTAAAAAGTCATTCTACAGCGCAAGGGGCTTCTACTATAACTCAGCAATACGCTAAAAACTTATTTTTAGATTTCGATAAAACTTGGAAAAGAAAATGGGATGAGGCTCTATATACAATAAAAATAGAAGCCAATTACTCTAAAGATGAAATTTTGGAAGGATATCTTAATACAATTAACTACGGCCACGGTCAATATGGGATTGGAAATGCAAGTAAATATTATTTTAATAAGCAAGCTAAAGACTTAACACTGGCTGAAGCTACTATTCTTTCTGGCATTCCTAAATCTCCATCAAATTATTCACCATTAATAAATTTTGAGCTAGCAAAAAAAAGGCAGTTATCTGTACTAAATGCTTTAGTAAAAAATAAAATTATCACTGAAGAAGATTTAGAGCAAGCTTACAGTGAAAAGTTGATATTTAAAGAAAAAGAATCTACAGAGGAAGTAAATTCAACATTATACTACCAAGATGCTGTTATGGATGAGTTAAAAGGAATTGATTCTCTTCCTAAAAGTTTTGATAAAATTAAAGGATTAAAGATATATACTGATTTTAACTCTGAGATTCAAAAAAACATTGAAAAGACAATAGATGAGACAATTCCAACTGATTCGGAAATAGAAACATCCGTTGTAGTAATGAATCCTAATACCGGCGGTATTGTAGCCTTAATTGGTGGCAAAAATTATCTTCAGTCTTCATACAATAGAGCTACTAATTCAATGAGACAAGTAGGCTCAACGATGAAGCCTTATTTATATTATGCAGCATTAGAAAATGGCTTTACTACTAGCTCTACTTTCACAAGTGAAAAAACCGATTTCAATATAGACGGAAAAGAAACATACTCACCTAAAAATTATAATGATTTATATGGTAATAAACCTATATCTATGGCAACTGCAGTTGCTTATTCAGATAATATATACGCAGTCAAGACACACTTGTTTTTAGGAAGTGACGTTCTAATTAACACTGCGCGTAGGGTTGGCATTACAGCGAAGTTAGAAAATATTCCCTCCTTACCTTTGGGAACCAATGAAATCAGTATTATAGAGATGGCGGCTGGATATTCAGCCTTTGCTAACGAGGGATATAAAGTCAAGCCACATTTAATTGAAAAAATAGTAAATGAAAATGGAGAAATATTATTTGAAAATCAAAATTCAAAAGAGCTTGTTCTTAATCCTAATTTAACGTTTATTTTAAATAACATGCTCACGGCTACATATGATCCTGATTTTATTGATTATAATTATCCAACAGCTATTAGTCTGGCACCTAAACTAACTCATAAATTTGCATTAAAAAGTGGTACTACCAATACTGATAATTGGAATATTGGTTATAACAAAGACGTAGTATGTGCTGTGTGGGTTGGTTATGATGACAATAAATTTTTACAAAAATCAGAGTATAAGTATTCTCAAAATATTTGGTATAATACAGTAGAATTTGCAGAAAATGGTAAAGGTGATATAGATACCTGGTATTCCAAACCCAAAAATGTATCTGTACTTTTAGTTGATCCTATTTCTGGAAAGCCTGTTGATAACACTGCTGAAAAGAAAAAATTTATGTATTTTATAAAAGGTACTGAGCCTTCTAATGTTAGCCAAACCTTTGATGAAGAAAATAGCTATAATATACCATCATAATATTCTCATAAAATATTTATTGCGATATCTTTCCGTGATATAATTAAGTTATTATGGAGGGATTTTAATGGTGAAAGTAGTAATCGGGATAAGTGTTGTACTTATATTTTTTATAATAATATTAATTGTTTTCAATAACAAGTTTAAGTTTGCTATTATTAAAATTAATGAGGCAGAGAATAACTTGGATATTTTACTTATAAAGAAACTAGATTTATTAGAAAGAACAGTACCTATAATAAAAAAAGAGTTAAAATTGGAAGATTTTTTAGGCGAACTATCAAATATTGATAAAACAAATTTAAATCATTTTCAGTTAAATGAAATTTTAAAAAGTGAACATTCCGAGTTATATAGGACATTGGAGGAACATGAAAAGTTATTTAAAAGTGAAGCTCTAAATAGAATTTTAACTGAATTAAGTGATAATGAAGAAGCGATTTTAGGGTCTGTTCGGTACTATAATGATAATGTAGTTATTTTCAATCACCTTGTTTCTGCTTTTCCGTCAAAGTTAGTGGCATTTTTTCATCATTATAAAAAGAAAAATTTTTATAATGATGAAGATAAAGAGATGTATGAAATTTTAGGAAAATAATTAGATGAGGTAGTATTATGGATTTTATTAAAAGAATTAAAGATAGAGTTAAAAATGATGTAAAGAAAATTGTTTTACCAGAATGTATGGATGTTAGAGTTTTAAAAGCCGCTTCTATTGCGCAAGAAGAAGGAATTGCACAGATTATTATTCTTGGTAATGAAGATGATATAAAGAATAATAATAAAGATATAAACTTAGAAAACGTGTCGTTTATAAATCCTAATTGTTCTAATTTAACTGAAACATTTGTTGAAAAATTGGTAGAGCTTAGAAAAAATAAAGGTATGACAATTGAACAAGCGAAAGATTTGCTTTTGAATGATTATATGTATTATGCATGCATGTTAGTTAAGGAGAATTTGGCAGATGGTATCGTATCTGGCGCATGCCATTCTACATCAAATACATTGAGACCAGCGTTGCAAATCATAAAAACTAAGCCGGGTGTGGCATTAGTTTCGGCTTTTTTTCTAATGGTTGTTCCAGAATGTGTTTATGGTGAAAATGGAGTATTTGTCTTTGGCGATTGTGGATTAGAACAAAATCCGGATTCAGAAAAATTAGCCCATATTGCTGCTAGTAGCGCCGAAAGTTTTGAGCTACTTACGGAAAAAAAAGCCAAAGTGGCTCTTCTTTCACATTCAACTAAAGGTAGTGCAAAGCACGCTGATGTTGACAAAGTAACTGCGGCTCTTAATATTGCACATAATATTTATCCTAATTTACTAATTGATGGTGAATTACAATTAGATGCAGCTATAATTCCTGAAGTCGCAGTATCAAAGGCGCCAGACAGTAATGTTGCCGGCTCTGCCAATGTATTGATATTTCCTGATTTAGACGCTGGAAATATTGGTTATAAATTAGTGCAACGTCTAGCTAAGGCCGAAGCCTATGGCCCAATTTGCCAAGGAATTGCAAAACCTGTTAATGATTTATCTCGTGGATGTAGCGTAGAAGATATAGTTGGTGTAATTGCAATAACAGCTTTACAAGCACAAGATTAAAAATAAAATATCCGCAGAAGTTGTGGATATTTTATTTTAAACTACATTTAATATAAAATCTATTAACATTGGTATACCAATAATAATAGTAACAATTATTTTTTTGTTAGGCTTGCACTTTGATAAAAATCTCTCAATTATTGGTTGTATAGTATATAACAGGAATGTACCCCCGATAGCAAAATTTCGGCTGGCATCCCAATTTACTCGTTTGTTAATATTTAAAAAGTCATATGTATAATCCCATAGCATCTTATGTGATAGTTTATCGATTGCAAAATGAGAGATATACTCGATTGCAGTGGTAATTATCCATATTAAAAGAAATATCAATATAATTGTTAAATCTGTCTTCTGTAAAGTAGAAATTTTTTTGACCTTTATTAAATAAATAATAATAAGTAGTAAAAATATATTTACTAATAATAATGCAATACCATAATTATTTAGATAAAATAGAACGCTATATATTTTGGGTTTTACAGTATATTCAATGATAGTTGTAAAAATAAAAGTTACAATAGTTATTGAAGAAACTGATAAAGCTGCCATATTACTTGCTAAATGCTTTGTACGCATAAATTTATTTAGTAAAAGTAATAAAATTAACATTCCAAACCCATATATAGGTAAGAAAGGACCAAATAAAACTCCTCTATTGATAAACTGATGCGGTTCTACAACATAGCGCATCCATAAAACTTCATAAATCCAACCAATAAGTGCATAGACACAGAATGTTATATATATATTTGAAAATTTTTCTAGAAAGCTTCTCATCACTCAATACTCCAATCGATTGGTTTTAATCCTTTTTCTTTTAGAAAGCTGTTAGTTTTTGAAAATGGTTTACTTCCAAAAAAACCATTTCTAGCTGAAAAAGGTGAGGGATGAGCAGATTCAATTATAAGATGATGCGGATTTGTAATTAAACTTTTTTTACTCCTAGCAAAAGCTCCCCATAATATAAATACAACTGGTGTCTTTTTTTGATTTATAATTTTAATTATGCTATCTGTAAAAATCTCCCAGCCTATTTTTGAATGTGATGCCGGTTTATGCTCTTCCACTGTTAGAACTGCATTTAATAATAAAACGCCTTCTTTTGCCCACGGCTTTAATGAATTATGTTCTGGAAAAGGTATTCCTAAGTCACTTTCTAACTCTTTAAATATATTTTGCAATGATGGGGGTTTTATTACATCATTACTAACAGAAAAAGATAAGCCTTCTGCTTGTCTTGGACCATGATATGGATCTTGTCCAAGTATTACTACTTTGATAGCTTCATAAGATGTATATCTAAATGCATTAAATATTTCATTTTGTTTTGGATAAATAATTTTATGTTTATATTCTTCTTTCAAAAAATCGATTAAATTTATAAAATAATCTTTTTTTTGTTCTTCTTCTAATAAATTGTCCCAGTTATTACCAATCATATATACTCCTTACTTATGATAACTTTCGTTATTTATTATTTTAAATGCTCTATATATTTGTTCTAATAAAATAGCTCTAAACAATTGATGAGGCAAAGTCATCTTTGAAAATGATAATCTATAATTAGAAAGAGCTTTTATTTCTTCGCTTAGACCATAACTCCCGCCAATAATAAATGTAATATTACTATTTTCAATCAATATGTGTTCAATCTTATCTGAAAACTCTGTTGATGACAATTGGCATCCTTCTATTTCTGTAGTTATTATATAATCTTTACCATTCAAATATTTTAATATTTTTTTTCCTTCTAGAATCTTTGCCTTATCAGCTTCAACATATCCTTCATCTTTTAATTCAATAATTTCTATATTGGAATATTTGCTTATTCTTTTTTTATACTCTTCTATTGCTTCTTTCAAATATTTTTCTTTAACTGAACCTACGCATATTATTTTTATCATTTTATACCTCAACTATTTTAGTTACTTCATTTTGCCTTGCTGCTATAACATTTATATCTTCATTCGGAACATATTCTCTAATTGTTTTTAGTGCCAATTCTTCAGTATTATTAGTTTCACTTAGATGTGCTAATATAATGTTTTTTGTATTTTTTCCTATTATTTTTTTTAAGTATTTTGCCGTAGTTAAATTAGATAAATGGCCTTTGTCGCTTATAACTCTTTCCTTCAAAAATCTTGGATATGGCCCATCCATCAACATTACTTCATCATGATTACTTTCTATAACATAGCAGTCTAATCCTACCATTTTAGTTAAATACTTGCGATTTATATATCCAGTATCAGTTACATAACATATTCTCTTGGTATGATTATTTATTATAAAGCCTACAGACGCTGGAGCATCATGGGAGGTATGAATTAATTCTATTTCCAAGGATTTAATATGGAAGACATCCTCAATAAATTGACATCTATCAGATGGAATATAGTCCTTTATACTTTCATACATAGCCTTAGGAATATAGGCATTTATATTAGAATGTTTAATAATTGATGACAAACCACTTATATGGTCTTTGTGACAGTGAGTAATTAATATTGCGCTAAAGTTATTAAAAGAAAGAGAACTCTCCTCCAACTTTTTAATTAAAGTAAGATAAGAAATTCCCGCATCTATAATTATATTTACATCATCATTTAATAAAATTGCACAATTGCCTTTTGAACCGCTTGATATAACTTGTATTTTCATTTTAATAAAAGCTCATTGCGTTTAAAGCTCTTCCTCCACGATATGGGTAGCCAGTCCAAATTGAAAAATGTAAGTGTACTCCAGTAGCAAAACCTGTTTGACCCATTCCGCCTATTACTTGACCTTTAGTTACTCTGTCACCAACATTAACATATCTACATCCATTACATAAATGTGCATACATAGTATAATATCCATTATCGTGCTGGATAGTTATAAACTGTCCGTTATCATATTTTGAGCCGGACTGTACTACCACACCGGACTCCGCAGCAAATATGTTAGAACCATATCCACAGCCAGCTATATCTGTACCATCATGTAATGTTCCCCAACGATATCCAAAACCACTTGAAATAGTCGAACACGTTGCTGGCCAACCGAATATTCCCTTAGTAGGTATAACCGAACCATATCCACCTATATAACTACCTGGGTTTTCTTTAGTTCCTTTTATAATTATTTCTTCGACAGGTTCTTTTAATACTTCTTTAGAAACTCCAACAACCGATGTTATCTCACCATTTATTTTTTGCAATTTTTGAGTGACGCGATTAGCTCCTTTTACGCCCGCTTGTTTTACTTGAGAGTAAGTTGTATATTGGTTCGGATCTTTTTCAGTCTTTGTAGTATAATTCTGTTCTTCATCTTTTACTACGTGATCCCACTCTACAACATTTACTTGTGGTTTTAGTATACCGATAGTTATATTCTGCCCAGAATATAATAAACTGTTAGCACTGGTTAAAGATGGATTAGCTATTAAAAGTTCCTCTGTAGAAATTTTATTATTAAATGCTATGTCCTCGATAGTATCTCCATCTTTTACTGTATATTGCTGTTGTGGCTCAGTTGTTCCAAACAACAAATACTGACTTAATGTTCCTTTATCCATATAAATCGGCTTGTTAACAGGTACTCGAGCTTTTTTTATAGTTATCTTATTTTCTAAATAGATATTTTCAATAATAGTCCCTGTTGTTTCTATTTCTTTCTGGGTTTTATTGGCAAAAGCTTCATAATCTTTTACATCTATAAATGCTTTAACTGTATTATCTATTGCTTCAGTAAAGGTAGATTTTTCTAAAACGTATATATGCTGTGTTGCTGTTTTTTCATTCTTATTTGTATCTTCTTGTTTACTGATACCTTTTATTTTTATTTCATATCCATTGATAGTAAATGGCGATATATCTTTTATTTTTTCATATATTTCTTCTGTAGTGCTAACTTCATCATAATATGTTAACTCCTTTACTATATCCAAATCAGTTGGAGCATATACTTTATCAACTTTATACTTTTCTTTTATTTCATTTTGCTTTTTATCAATATAATTTTCTAAATCACCTTTAGACTCAATAAGTCCCAAGGATTCTCCTTTTAGATAAACTCTATATACAATCTTTGGTGAAGTTAATAGTTTAGAAAATCCCGCAGTAATAAAGATATTAAATATTAAAAAAGCACAAACAACTTTTTTTAATTTAAACACTTGATTCCTCCACTTTTTCTCTATCCTTTCTTAAATTTAAGAAGGTAGATGTATTCTTTTTAAAAAGCAGCTCAATAGTGGCCGTTGGTCCATTACGGTGCTTTCCAATAATCAATTCACTTATACTATTGTTATCTTCTGTTCTTGCTTCTTTATTGTAATAGTCATCTCTGTACAAGAAAGCAACTATATCAGCATCTTGCTCAATAGATCCTGATTCACGCAGATCACTCATTAGCGGTCTCTTATCTTCTCTTCCTTCAACGCTTCTTGATAATTGAGATAATGCTATTACAGGAACATTAAGTTCCATTGCCAATGTTTTAAGACTTCTTGAAATGTCTGAAACTTCTTGTTGCCTATTTGTACCATAGTTGCGGCCGCCGGATATTAGTTGAAGATAATCTATTATTATTAAACTTAACCCATTCTCACTACTGGCCAATCTTCTACATTTGGCTCTTATTTCTCCTATAGTAATACCAGGAGTATCATCTAATACTAAATTTGTATTTGATAACCGAGAAGATGCCTCATTAATTCTTTTCCAGTCATTATTCATTAAATTTCCTGTCTTTAATTTAAAACCATCTAATTGCCCTAAAGATGAAAGAATACGCATTGCTAATTGCTCAGCACTCATTTCTAAATTAAATACCGCAACTGACTTTTCCTGATTCATAGCTACATTTGTGGCTAAATTTAACGCAAATGCTGTTTTTCCCATTGCTGGACGAGCAGCAATTATGATAAATTCATTAGGATGTAGTCCCGTAGTTAATTTATCTAGATCGTACCATCCGGTAGGTAAGCCTGTTATTTCTCCTTTATTTTCGGATAACCGTTCTAAATCAAGCTGTGTTTTAACTAAAACATCTTTTATTGTTCTAAATTCACTGGCTTTTCTATTTTTTACTATATTTAAAATTTTCTTTTCTGAATTATCAAGTATTTCATTTAATGTCTGGTCTGTTTTATATCCTTCTTCAGCTATCTCTGTCGCAGTCTCAATAAGCTTTCGTAAAATCCAGTTTTCCTCTACAGTCTGGATATAATAATCAACATTACTAGCTGTTGGCACAAATGTTAATACTTCGCTTAAGTATTCAACGCCCCCAACTTCAGACAGCTGATTTTTATTTTTTAAATAGCTTGTCATTGTTGTTAAGTCAATTGGCGTTTTTTCTTCATTTAGTGCCACTAAGGCTGAAAAGATTTTATTGTTTTTATCACTGTAAAACGAATCTGGTTGTAGTGATTCACATGCCTTTTGCAATGCATATTTTGATATAAAGCAAGCACCTATTACTGACTCTTCTGCTTCTATGTTATTAGGTAATTGTCTAATAGGCATATTATCACCTTACTTCACTAAATGTATTTTTATTTGACTTATTATGTTAGGATACAAAATAATGTTTACTGTGTGGAAGCCGAGTGCTGAAATTGGACTAGTAATTTCTATCTGACTTTTTTCTATCTTATAACCTAATTTTGCTAATTCTTCTTTTATCTGTTTTACACTAATGCTTCCAAAAACCTTGTCTCCTTCACCTGTTTTAACATTAAATTGTATGACAACTTTATCCATGTTTTTCTTTATTTCTTTGGCATTAGCCCTATTTGTTTCATCTTCCTTCATCTTCTTGGCTTGTTCCTGTTGTAACTTTTGAAGATTTTCTTTATTTTTCATTACAGCATACCCATTTTTTATTAGAAAATTCTGGGCATAGCCGTCCTTTACATTTTTTATTTCTCCCTTTTTTCCTTGGCCTCTTAAATCTTTAATAAAGATAACTTCCATTATTCAGATTCCTCCTTTATTGCATTTATCAATAATTGTTCTACTTTACTGATTGTTAGATTTTCGAACTTAGCTGCACCATTATATATTCCTCCACCTCCACCAACCTTAGAGAGTATCTTGTTTATGTCATAATTTCCGAGACTTCTGGCACTAACGCCAACAGTGTCTTTTCCTATTTTTCCGATAACAAATGAAGCTTCAATATTATTGAAAAATAGTAATGTATCAGCAACTTTAGCTAAATCTTCTCTTCTATATATCGTGTATGGTGTTGCTTTTGTCATTGCAATTCTTTCATTAATGGTTTGAATCGAAGACATTAGCTTTTGCCTTTCTGTGTATACATTAATATCTTGTTTTAAAAGATATTGAACTTTTTTTGCACTTGCTCCTAAATTAGTCAAATAATATGCTGCATAAAATGTTTCGGGGCTCGTTTTCAATGTAAAATTATTAGTATCTAGGACAATTCCCGATAATAATACAGTAGCGTAGTATGGTTCTATTTCTACATCATAATACTCAATAAGCTCAGTAATCATCTCACAAGTACTAGATACTTCACTATCAATAATCAAAATTGAATCTTTGATAGTATTTTTTCCTATTTCATGGTGATCAATTATTAGCTTATTATCAAAATTCTTCAATATATCAGAATTTTGTACTAAGTCTTTTTTATTTGTATCTAATACCAATAACAAATTCTTGTTTTCTAGTGGATGAAAATATTTATTTATCTCGTCACTTTTTATTGTTTTTAAACATCCCTCAAGTTCTATTAAAACCTTTTCAACTCCAGGCTCATGTATTTTATCATCAATAATTATGTAACAGCTCTTTTTTAACTTAGATAGGATAATATACATACCTATACAGCTTCCTAAAGCATCTAAATCCAAATCTTTATGTGCCATCAAAAAAACTGACTTAGCTCTTTTTATTGATTTATTAAGTATTCTTCTTTGCTTTATTATCCCCATTCTCTTCCTCCTGTAAACCACTCTTATTATATACTAATTGTCTGTTTTTGTCTAATAAAAAAGACTGATTAAAAATATTTTCAAACAGTCTTTAAATATAATTATCTTGAAAATGGTAATAAAGCAATTGCTCTTGCTCTTTTTACTTGTTTTGAAATAAATCTCTGATGTAGTGCACAATTACCAGTAACTCTTCTAGGAAGAATTTTTCCCTTTTCATTTATATATCTTTTTAATGATTCAGGGTTTTTATAATCTATTTCTGCTTTACCAGCACACATCATACATATTTTTTTCTTTCTTCTATTATTGAACTCTGCCATATATTATCCTCCTTTTCTTAGAAAGGTAACTCATCATCGCTAATTTCAATGCTAGCACCAAAATCAGCAAATGGATTACTATCTACGTCTGTGCCCTTTGGCTGTGAATTGTCTCCAAAGTCGTATGGACTTGGTCCAGCATTATTTTCAGCTGGAGAATTTGTAATATTAGAATTACTTGAGGAATTTTTTGACCCTAAAAATTCAACATTATCAGCAACTACTTCTGTTATATATCTTTTTTGACCGTTATTATCATCATATGTTCTTGTTTGAATTCTACCTTCTACGGCAACTTGACTGCCTTGAGATAAATAATTCTTACAATTTTCAGCCTGTTTTCTCCAAACAACAATATTAATAAAATCAGCTTCTCTCTCACCATTTTGATTAGAAAAGTTTCTATTAACAGCTAAAGAAAATGTTGCAACAGGTAAGTTACTGCCCGTATATCTTAGTTCAGGATCTCTAGTTAATCTTCCTATTAAAACAACTTTATTCATAATTACCTCTTCTTCCAATTATTCTTCAACTTTTACAATTAAATGACGAATAACTTTTTCATTTATTCTAACTACGCGATCAAATTCATCTATTACATCTGAGTTAGCTTCAACTATATATAAGAAATAATATCCTGTTTTAAATTTTTTTACCTCGTAAGCTAATTCTCTTTGACCCATATTTTTTTCTTCTACAAAGTTAGCTTTTCCTGTTTCTAAAACTTTTTTCATTTCTTCTGCTGTTTTTCTGATTTCTGCCTCTTCCATATCTGGTCTTACAACAAACATAATTTCATATTTATTCATTCTATGCACCTCCTTTTGGTCTATCGGCCACATTATAATGCGGCAAGGAGTATTTAAAATACTCGTGTGTATTATAGCAAATCAAAATTTATTTGTCTACGGATTATTCAAAAATTATAATTTTATTTTGTTCATATTTTTACTTTTAAAATAAAAAACCAACTTTATGTTATAAAAGTTGATTTATCAATAACATTTTTATATCCTAAATAAATTATACGAAATAAATTATAATTAATACTCTAGACATTAAATCTAAAATGACAGATATCTCCATCATTCATTATATAGTCTTTTCCTTCAAGTCTAGCTTTTCCAGCCTCTTTTACCTTAAGTTCACTTCCGCATTCTATTAAGTCATCATAAGAGATAATTTCAGCACGAATAAAACCTTTTTCAAAGTCGGTGTGAATAATACCTGCGCATTGTTTTGCATTCATCCCCTTATGAAATGTCCACGCTCTAACTTCATCTTTACCAACAGTAAAATATGTTGCTAAACCTAATATATCATATGTAGCAGTAATTAACTTATCTAACCCTGAGTATTCTAGACCTAATCCGTCTAGCATTTCTTTTTTATCTGCAGAATCTAGTTCGCTTAATTCTTCTTCAACCTTTGCACAAAGGCTTACTACTCTAGCGTTTTCTTTTGATGCGTAATCTTTTACGTTTTTTACATATTCATTATCCTCTTTACCTAATTCAGACTCGCTAATATTTGCTAAATAAATAATAGGCTTTAATGTTAAAAAGCTATATGATTTTAGTATTTTTCTTTCATCCTCACTAAAATTCAGCTGTCTCAACGGAATATTTTCTTCTAAAGCTTTTTTTGATTTTTCTAGAGCCTCTACTTCTAGCATATCATCTTTATTTTTTGTTGTTCTTGCTTTTTTAGAAACTCGTTCTAACCTTCCGTTTATAATTTCTAAATCCGAGATGGCTAGTTCCAAGTTTATTGTTTCTATATCGCGGATTGGGTCAACTGTACCATCTACGTGAATTATTTTACCGTCCTCAAAGCATCTAATAACTTCAACAATCGCATCTACATCACGTATATGAGATAAGAATTTGTTGCCCAATCCTTCACCTTTGGATGCACCTTTTACAAGACCGGCTATATCAGTAAATTCATAAGCAGTTGGTATAAATCGCTCTGGATTATACATCTCTTTTAACTTGTTCATTCTTTCATCTGGTACAGTAACAATTCCAACATTTGGTTCAATTGTAGCAAAAGGATAATTTTCTGCTAATATCTTCTGATTTGTAATTGCATTAAATAATGTTGATTTACCAACATTTGGCAACCCAACTATTCCAGCTGTTAAACTCATAATAATACCTCTCTCCTGTTTCTAAAATATTATAACACGGTAGCAACACTCTAGCAATATAATAAAAAAAGGCTAGTCACTGCTTGCCTCTTTTATATCATTTAATATTTGTTCTTTATAAAGTTCGCATTTTGTATCACTGCTTTTTGGGACTTCATACTCAATTAAATATACACTATCATTAATTTTACTAGAATAATAGTACTTCTTAGATGACAAACCTTCAAATTGATATAAATTCCAAGTTATATTATTTTTTTCTATAATTTCTACTTTATAAGACTTAGAATTATAGATTTTTGATATTTTTTCCATTAACTTTGAAGAATCATTTATATTTTCTATTTCACTTATTTTAATGGAACAATATTTAGTATTAGTGCTTTTCTTATGTTTATGATAATAATATATCTGATATGATCCTTCGTATTTACTTTTTTCAAAATACTTCGGAATTTTAACTTTTATTTTTTCATTTATTTCTATATTAGTCTTATAAGTAATAACCTTTTCAAACTTCATTTCATAATAATAATCTGCAATATCAAATATAATAGATTTAGAATTTATGGATATTTTATTAGCCTCTATAAGATTCAAAAGATTACATATTGCTAGATATTGGATACCAATGCCAAGTAAAAAGCAAATTATACTGCCTCCACCACGCCACTTACACTTTTTCTTTATTTCCGCTCTACTTTTATTTTTGTTTTTACTTTCTATTTTTTTTACTTTCCATTTAACACTTTTCATGTACAAATAATTAAACGAAAAACCACATATAACAGATACACCCAAATATGCTATCGGCAAGTTTATGTATAAACTTAAAACTAGAATCAATAAGAAAGCCAAAATAGCCCAAATAAATTTCTTTCTATAAAACAAATAACTTACATTGAAAAGCATTGCTGCAAAGTTGACTGGCCTAGAAGCAATTTTTACGAAATTTCTACCTACATATGTTGTAATTAAATCTTCGTAAGTTATTTTTCTTTCCTCAAGAGGATCAATATGAGGATGTTCGTTCTTTATATTCTCTTTCTTTGTTTTTGACTTTTTTTCTTTTATTTTCTTTTTATTATGCTCGATTTCACTTTCTATTTTATTTTCCAAATTCATTTCTAATTCCTGCTTATTTTGAACACTTAATGATGAATCTGCTGGCTTATCATCGAATAAAGAATATAAAGACTCTCGACTTACATTTATTGTTGGCTGACTTTTATTGTCATCTATATTATTATTTTGATTAGACTTTTCGTTAAAGAAACTACTAAGGCTTTGTGACTGACTACCTTGATTATCAGAAACTTTGTTTTGATTTTCATTGTTATTATTGGAATTATTATCTCCGTATAAATCTTTTAAGCTTGCCATATCTACTCTCCTAACTATTTTTATTATATCATTATTACTCTATAATGTGTTTTAAAATTAAAAAGTGCCAAATTCATCCCTTGTAAAAGACGAAATTTGACACTTAATATTATATTGTAGGTAGTACTTTGGGCCCTATTGGCAATCCTAATAAATACCACCCGACAATAATAGCTATCCAAGTAAGCGATATCAGTATGAAATATGGCATTACTAGGCTATACGCTCTCTTTAATGTATATGGTTTTTCCTTATTTAAATTGTAAACGTTTAAATAGGCTATATATATTACGGATGAAGCCAAAACTGGTGTAATACCATTTGTCATTGAATCTCCAACTCTCATTATGATTTGGGCAAACTGAGCAGAAATATTTGACTGCATAAACATTGGTACAATTACTGGAGAAAATATAACCCATTTATTTGCTGTACCAGATAAAAATAAATTTGCAATAGCTATAAATATTACCGATATTATTATCAATGGTATTCCACTTAGATTCATGTGATTCAATAGTGCCGCTAACCATGACGTAACAATGACACCTATATTGGTTTTTTTTAAAACGGCAACAAATTGTGAAGCAATGAAAATTAATAAAATTACCGTTCCAATATTGGAAAATCCTTTGTTTGCTTTTTCAATTAAATCCTTGTCATTTTTTATTGATTTAGCCCCTATACCATACGATATACCAGTAAGTACAAACAATAAAGATACCATATAGGTAAATCCATCTTGAAAATATGAATTATCACCAAAAAGCTGATTTAAATATATTTTTTCTGTCATGTCCAAAAGCATACCAGAGTATGGCAACCCAGGAATAAGCGAATATACAAATATAAATAGTACTACTAGTGCCATTATAAATGCATATTGTAATCCTTTTTTTTCGTTTTTTTCTAGTTCTATCTTCTTTTGTTCTTCTGTTTCTAAATCTATTACTTTATATTGTTCTGTTACTGAAGATTCATCATCGCGCTTATATTTTCCAATCTTAGGCGCTATAATTTTTTCAATTATTATAGTTCCTATTAAGGATAAAATAATAGATGCTACTATTATAAAGAAAAGGTTACTAGTTAATGATATATGCGTTGTTTCGTCAATTAACATAGCAGCTAGTTTTGTATATCCAATTAGTGATACTTCTGTTGAACCAACAAATATTGAAACACCATAGCCAAAGGAAACTCCACAAAATGCTGTAACAATTCCTAAAATAGGATTTCTGCCATTAATAAAGTATATTAATGCAACCAACGGAATTAAAATGGCATAACCAACATCATTTATAAGTGATGATATAGTTGCCAAAAAGATAATTATAAATGTCAAAGCATATTTAGAAAGCTTTTTTAAATACTTTTTAGAAAAAACTTCAATAAACCCTGTTGCTTCTGCAATAGTAATTCCAATTAGTGAGAGCAATAGGCTTATTAACGGGCCAAAACTTAGAAAATTTTTTGCGGCATTACTAATTAAAAACTTTATACCATTAAATCCTAATAGATTTTCTACAGCAACCAGTTTAGGTTCTAATTCATAAGTTGTTTCATTTATTGTCCTGTATGTTCCTTGCATTTCAAACAATGAAAATATGCAACTCAATATAATTATAGTAATAATCAGAGATAAATAAGTTGTTATTGGATGAAAATAAAATTTTTTTAACCTTAATTTTTTTTTCTCTTCCATTTTTATTCTCCTTCCTCAGAAATTACTTTTTTTAATTTCTTATTAAATTCTAACCTTGGAAGAAGTATAGTCCTGCCACAACTTATACATTTTATTTTGATGTCTGCGCCGACTCTTGTTATTTCCCATGCATTAGTACCGCAAGGATGTGGCTTTTTCATAATTACCTTGTTTCCTACATTATAAGTTAAATTATTCTCCATTATGCACCTCTAATTGTGGATATGGTATTTTTATATTTGCTGAATCAAATGCTTTTTTTATTTCTTTTCTTAAGTATCTTTCTACAGAATAGTGTTTCATTGAACTAACCTCCATGGTTACTCTATATACAACACTGGAATCCCCCAATTCGTTTATGCCTAATACCTTCATTTTTCCTTTTGCATCTGGGACTTTTCCATCTAAATCATCAGCTAATTTATTTAGAATCTTTAAGACTTTTTCCGAATCAATCTCATATGCAACGCCAACGTCAACAATAGCTAAGGAATTATTCAGGCTATAATTAATTATTTTATCCATATGATGGTTAGCAATTATTTTAGTTGAACCATTAATATTTCTTATCCTTGTTGTTTTCAATCCTAAAAAGACAACCTTACCAATAAAACCATCAACTTCAATCGTATCTCCAACTTCATATTGACCTTCAGTAATAATAGAAAATCCAGCAATTATATCTTTTGCCAAGTCTTGAAATGCTAAACCGACTATTGCTGTGGTAATTCCAAGACCAGTAACCAATGAAGTAACATTAATACCAAATGTACCTAAAATTCCGATTATTACAATTGTTACAATTATATATTTTATTATGTTAGTTATTACAATTATTAATGTCTCTAGACGCTGATTCTTTATTTTGGCATTTTTTCTATTTGATACTATTTTTTTTATTATTTCAGCAATAAGCTTATAGAAAATGATACCCAATACTATATAAATTATTGGGTATATAATTATTTTGAAATCTAGTTTTAAATCTGGTATTTTTATTATATTAATCACTCTACTAGCTCCTTATATCTATTTGCATTATTTCAAAAATTCGATTTAAATCATTACCATTAACAAAACTAATTTCAACTTTATTATTTTTTATTTTTACTTTTGTCCCTAACTTTTCACATAAAAATTCTTGGATGTATTTATATTCGTTATTTGCTTTGTATGATTTTGCTATTTTATGTGTTTTTATGTATCCTTCGTTATCTTGAGTTAAAGATTCTAATTCTCTTACACTTAGACCATCCTCTATAACTTTTTTAGCGAGCATTTCTTGCTGATCTTTATTTTCTAATTTGCTAAGTACTCTAGCATGACCCATGCTTATTTTCTTTTCTCCTACTTCTTTTTGAATTAGTTCAGATAGATTTAATAGCCCCAACATATTAGTAATATGACTTCGGCTTTTTCCTAATCTCTGTGCCAATTGCTCTTGTGTAATACCTAATGTATCTTGTAATTTTTTATAAGCAAGTGACTCCTCAATGGCACTTAAGTTTTCTCTCTGTAAATTTTCAAGTAAAGCAATCTCCATCATCTGGGTGTCATCAAAATCTCGTATAATGGCAGGAATCTGTTTCATACCAGCCATTCGAGACGCTTTAACTCGTCTCTCTCCAGCAATAATTTCATATCCCTTGATACATTTTTTTACTATTATTGGTTGAAAAACACCATGCTCTTTAATTGATGCGGCCAATTCTTGTAAAGCGTCTTCTTCAAATACTTTTCTTGGCTGATATGGATTGCTTCTAAGCTGATCTAAATCTATCATAACAATTTGCTCTCTAGGTGTTTCACTGATTATTTTCTCTTCAACCTTTTCATAATTTATTGGTTCGTTATAAAATAGTTCTTCCAACCCTCTGCCCAATGCCCTTCGCTTTGTTGATGTATCTTGTGTACTAATTTCCATTTCTTTCAATCACTTCCTTTGCTAAATTTAAATATGCTTCAGAGCCTCTACTCTTTGGATCATAAGCTATAATCGGTTCCCCATGTGATGGAGCCTCTGTTAATCTAACAAGTCTTGGAATTATTGTATTATATACCTTTTCTTTAAAAAACTTTCTAATTTCTTCTACTACTTCAAATCCTAAATTTGTTCTTGAATCCAGCATTGTTAACAGAACTCCTTCTATATCTAATGTTGGATTCAAATTCTTTTGAGCTAGCATTATTGTTCTTAGTAGTTGCGTTACTCCTTCTAGAGCAAAAAATTCACACTGAATTGGTATTATTACAGAATTTGATGCTGTAAGCGCATTGGTTGTTATAATTCCTAATGATGGAGGGCAATCTATGATAATAAAATCAAAACTATCTTTTACTTTGTTGATATGTGATTTTAATTGCTCTCCCTTTGAAAAATTAGCTTCTTGTTTGCTTTTTTCTATCAGTTCGATATCCAATCCAGCAAGATTGATTGTTGCCGGCAAAACAAATAAATTCTTATATTTTGTTTTAATCATAGCATCTGATATTTCACATTCACCGATTAAAACATCGTAAACGCTTTTTTCTATTTCACCTTTATTTATTCCCACACCAGTAGTTGTATTTCCTTGTGGATCCAAATCAATTAATAATGTTTTTTTTCCTAATACTGCTAATGATGCCGAAAGATTTATGCTTGTAGTTGTTTTTCCTACTCCGCCTTTTTGATTTACTAATGATATAACCTTTCCCATCTAATCACCCATTTTCACATTTTCATATATCATTGTATCAAAAATGTTTGTCTTTTTAAATATTTTTATAAAAATTATAGAAATTTAATCTTTTTTATTCCTAAAAATTATTAACATTCTATATTTAAATATTGATTTCAGTTACTGTTATGAAAAAAAAAAAGGAATATTTCATACAGTATTTTCGTAATTAAATCAAAAAGAAAAGATTATCAACTGATTACCTAGATGATAGTCTTTTCATAAAAATATTTATTGTTTTATTTTAAAATAAAGCTTTATTATCTTTTTTCAAACTTATTCTTCGCTTTTATTTAACTTGATAATTATCTGATAGAATTTATCAAAATTCATTTCATCAAATTTTATATCTAAACCACTATTTCTTAATTCTTCGATCACTTCTTTTATCTTAGCTTTTGCCATATCAATAGTGTACTTGCTTTCAGAATTCTTTTCTGATAAAATCGGTGCATTATTTTCTACAACAGTATTATCATAGTTACTATCGTTGTTTACGTTAATGCTATAATTATTTTCTGTAACTACGTCAGCTGGTGTAATACTAGCAAAACCATCTCCATCAGCTAATGGCTGATTATAACTACGATTTATATTTAATAAAGAATCTAATCCACCTTCTTGTGATTTATCTATATTTAGGTCATTAGTGTTGTTTCTTACATCTGTAATATCTATTGGTTTAACACTACTATCAAAATTCAATTGAGAGGGAGTCTCATTTGTTAATTCTTCTGCAGCATTTACTTCACCAAAGTTTATATATTCTGGCATATTATTTCCTTCTTCTACTGGTGGTGATATTGTTATTTTTCCATAATTATTTTCTGGAATCTCTACCTCTTTATTTGGTTTTAATGGGCTATCAATCAAGAAGCTTTGTTCAAACGAAATTGGTTTATCAGTAGCAGTTGGTTCATTAGTTTCGCTCTTTCCGGTAGATTCAACAATTTTTTTTATTTCTTCCTCCAAAGATCTAACACTCATTTTAGTTGAAATTATTTTTTTTAGCATCTCTTTTTGCTTTTCTACATCTGGTATATTAAGTAACCCTCTAGCGTGTCTTTCCGAAATTTGTTCCTTTAATAGTGCATCTTGAATTTCATCAGGAAGTGTTAACAATCTTAATTTATTTGCAACTGATGATTGACTTTTGCCCATTGTCTTGGCTAATTCAGCCTGAGTCATCTGATCAATTTCAAGTATTTTTTGATATGTTCTCGCTTCTTCAATTGGATTTAAATCTTTTCTTTGAAGATTTTCTAGCAAAGCAACTTTAGAACTTTCTTTATCATCAAGATTTCTTATTATAGCCGGAATCTTGGTAAGACCAGCTAAAGCACTTGCTTTATATCGTCGCTCTCCAGCGATTATTTCATATTTTCCATTTGCATTTCTTTTCCTTACAATTATTGGTTGGATAACACCATGCTCTCTTATTGAAACGGCTAATTCTTTTAGGGCTCTTTCATCAAATATTTCCCTAGGTTGATATCTATTTGGTATAATATCATCTAAATATAATTGAACCACTTCGTCAATTTTTTCGTTATTCATGTTTTATCCCTCTCTATCCTAAAATTACCCTATATTAGTATTATATATTATAATTTTTATTCTAGCAATATGTAGAATTCAATGATTTTATCGCTATACCAAAAAAGTACAAAAAATTGTACTATGATAAATTTATATCTTTATAAATAGTAAATATTTTATTACTTTTTATTACAAATAACTACTAGACTACGC
>CADCQR010000088.1 GCA_902803685.1 uncultured Erysipelotrichaceae bacterium | reverse complement strand
GAAATATTATTATTGAAATTAATACTATAATTGTTATTATAATAATTATTTTCTTCATCTTTACTTCCTTTCTAAAACTACGATGGATTCGCAATGATATGTTTTGGGAAACATATTAAAAGGTTTAATACTCGTAGCAACATATATATCACTTAGTCTATCAATATCCCTTGCTAAGGTGGCGGGATTACACGAAACATATATGATAGATTTTGAATTAATTTTCTTTAAATACTCTATCGTTTTTTTATCGAGGCCAGCTCTAGGAGGATCAACAACCACTAAATCGAAATTTATCTCAATCTTATCTATAACATCTTCTACTTTATTACACAAAAAAGAAACATTATTTACATCATTAAGAATCATATTTTTATTAGCATCATCAATGCTTGACTTACAACAATCTATCCCCAAAACTCGCTCAACACATCTAGATATATATATTCCAATAGAACCAGTTCCACAATATAAATCTAATACATTGGTAGGATGACTATTTAAACAATAATTTAGAATTTCATCATATAGATACTTTACTACCGTTGTATTAATTTGAAAAAAAGATCCTGGCGAAACATAAAACTTTTTATCTCCTATATGTGAAACTAATGGTGAGCCAAAAATCAGTCTTTCATTCAAATAAACTGCTTGAAGATCAGAATTAATACCACAATAGTTATCAATGCTCCCATAAAAACAGACCATTGTATCACTACTATTATTAGCGACTCTTACCATTATTTTCGCCACTTTATTTCTGTCATCAGCTACTATTTCTTTCAGTTTTGGTATCAATCGATTAATTTCTTCTCTTAATAATAAACAATTACTAACTTCAACTAAATCATTGGTTTTTTCTTTATAAAAACCAATTTTTTTACCTACGACATGGAATACAACTTTATTCCGATAATTAACTTCATTATAGAATTTTATATCTTCGACAATAGTGGAGTCAATATGAGCAATTCTTTCCATAAGCATTTTCACTTTATTAGTTTTATACTCATTCTCTTTAGAAAAATCATAATTTAAGAACTGACACCCACCACAAAAATCAAACAAATGGCATTCTGTATTTATATTTCTATGTTCTGATGTTTTTGCATAATTTAATACTCTGCCCTCTAAATAATTTTTTTTAATACAAGTAATCTCTACATCAACTATCTCTCCTGGATAAGCATTAGGTATAAAACAAACTTTACCATCTATATGACCTATTCCCCTACCAAAATCATCCAATCTTGTAATTAAAACTTCCATATGAAATCTCCTCATAAATATTATACATAAAACATTATAGTTTTTCCATAATATAAATAGCAGGTGAATAATATGAATATAAATAGGAGCATTCCAACAATAAGCGGAGAAATTTCAATTACCGGGCCTAAAGATTCCTTTATAGAAGATATAAAAACAAATATAAATCTTATTAAAAGAAAATTACCTTCCAATAATTTAAAAATTGAAACCTTAACAGTAGGAAAAATAACTAAAACAAAAGTAGCTATACTCTCATTGAAAAATATAACTAATATGCAATTAGTTGTTGATATAAAAAAGCAAATAAAAAAAATTAATATTGATGGGCTAATTGACTCCAGTTATGTAAAAAGAAATTTAGAAAAAAAAGGACAATTATTTCCAACTATAGTAGGTACAGAAAGGCCTGATAAAGCTATTATGCAGCTACTAGAGGGAAAAGTAATAATACTAGTAGACAATAGTCCTTATGCTTTAATAATCCCAAATTTCTTTATTGATTTCTTTCATACGGTTGATGATTATTATCAAAAAAGTACACATACCACATTTATAAGAATAATCAGAATATTCGCCTTTTTGATATCAATTTTAACTCCAGCCATATACATATCAATTACAACACGAAATTACGACTTAGTTCCACTAAATTTGTTGCTTACGCTAAAAGCTGGTAGAACCTACGTACCTTTTCCAGCATATATCGAAGCTATATTTATGATTGTCTGTTTTGAAATACTAAAAGAATCTGACATAAGAATGTCATCGACAAATGGATCGGCGGTTTCCATACTTGGTGGTTTAATATTGGGAGATGCAGCTGTTGCTGCTGGCATCGTTTCGCCGATTATGATAATAGTAATAGCCATATCATCCATGGCAGCACTTGTATTCTCATCATATGAATTTGTAAGTGTCATAAGGTTCTACAAGATTTTACTTTTATTATTAAGTAGCTTTTTAGGTATATTAGGTGTTATATTAGGAATCATCTTTTTAGTAAATAACTTAAAAAATACAAAATGCTTCAACTATAACTATTTAATACCTTTTATTCCTCTTGAAAAGCAGGAATTAAAAGATACTTTCATAAAAATAGACAACAATAAATTGTATAGAAATTCAATACTTACTAAAAATAGATATCGAGGAAAAATAAGATGAGGAAGACAATAATTACCACACTTTCATTAATACTACTATTTATTTTTCTGGTTCCAAAATACACCGAACTAAATAATGTAATGATAATAGATGGAATTGGCATAATAAAAAATAAAGATACCTATACAGTATATCTAAGGGAAATCATCCCCAAAAAAACAGATAATGGTTTAACCTATACCTATAAGATATATGAAAACACTGCCAAAAGCATACTTGATTCTATTAATAACATAGAAAAGAAGTCAAAAAAAACACTTTACTTAAAACAAGTAAAGATTTTAGTAACTAATTATGATAGTAATAAAATAAAAAAGGAGCTTAAACTAAAAACCAAATTAGTTTATCATACAAATAATGTAAAAAATAAATTAAAAAAATCCAAAATATATAGCTAGCATTAATGACAACCATGCAAAAATCGCTTTAACATTTCTTATTTAATAATATTGCCTAAACCAGCAAATAATATATAAAAAACATCTACTAAAGCAATGACTAAAACAAGGAACATTCTACTAAAAAGTTAACATTTTTATCTATACTAAATAACATTAGCACATGGGTCCAACGGTCTTTGTAAGGTCACCAAATTTTACACTATCCAAATTTTTTTACAATTACACATCTCCTGCTACACCATTTTTATTTTTATAGCACAAAACACATTACAATATATAAATTAGTTATCCGTATTGCGAGCTTTAAGGCGTTCTAACCTATCTCGCAATTTTTTTCGTAGCAATGCTTCATCATCAATATCTAGATGATAGCCGGTATCATCATATAACAAAACACTGCCATCGTGAACTTCCTTTGGTATTTCATTTAAATTTAAAAAGACAATTTGACCATCACTTTGTCTTTCTGCAATGACCATATCATCAATTATCTCATCTACTATATATTTATTGTCTGTTTCCATCTAAATCAGTCTCCATAGTCGTAAATAATATTTCTTTCCCATCTGTACTGGCTACTATAGTTCCGCTTTTATCAGTACGATAGACTTTAGCGCCGATATTAGCCAAATTACTTAATGTTTCCCTATTGGGATGTCCATAATCATTTTCTTTTCCAACTTGAATAACAGCATATTTTGGATTAACTCTTTTTAAAAAATCAATGGTAGAAGAATATTTTGAGCCATGATGTCCTACTTTTAAGACATCTACAGCTATATCTTTAGTTAAAATCTGTCTTTCTACATCAGAAGTAGCATCACCAGTAAATAAAAAACTAGTACTACCATAATTCATCTTTAAAACAATTGAGGTTGAATTTAAATCCTCTTCATTAGTTCCAACATAAATAACCTTAAACACTGCATCTCCAAGGTTAAATGAGCCATCGACCTTTGGTGTATCAAAAGCAACATTACTATCTTCAAGTGCCAAAATAACATCTTCAAAAGTACGAGTAGT
>CADCQR010000087.1 GCA_902803685.1 uncultured Erysipelotrichaceae bacterium | reverse complement strand
CTAGCAATATAAAAAGATTGAAAAATCAATCCTCTTACATTTTTCAAAGATTTTACTGAAAAATCCCCAAAACTCTTTACACTAACCTTAAAAGGGTTACACGATTATGGCAAGTTTTTCTTGATATTCGGGAAAATATATGTTAAAATTAGTTCCAAGAGAAAGGAGTGTGATTGACATGAGAAAAATTGAATTAACATATATGAATCTTATGAGTGGTAATAGCGAGTTAATCGCACTTTCTTTAGGTGCGTAATATTATTTTGAATTAATATTTTTTATAGCTCTCTATTATTGAGAGCTTTTTTTGTTGTGTATTTTGCTTAGAAATAAAGAATGTTATTTATTTTTGGTAATAATTATTTTTACAAGTTGTTTGAAGGACTGGTGATAAAAGATGGGAAGAAAGACACAAATTAAATGTAATGGTGATGAAGCTCGTTTTGAAGAAGTAGCAAAATTTATTCATGATAGATTTGGTAATAGTATAAAGTATATAGCAGATGTAGCTGGTGGGCAAGGTATGTTGGCCAGGGTATTAAATAAAAAATATAATTATGATTGCGAAGTAATAGATCCACGACATTATCAGGTCGTTGGAGTAAGAAATAGGGAATGTGAATATACTCACGATATGGCTGACTTTTATGATTTTATAATTGGATTGCATCCGGATGAGGCGATAAGAGAAGTTGTCGAATCAGCAAAAACAAGGCCAATATTGGTTCTCCCTTGTTGCAATTTCTGGGATAGAACAAAAAAACTTGGTACCAAGGAAATGGTAGAAGAAATAACAAGATGGTTAGATATTAATAATATTAAATATGAAGTTATCATTTTTAATTTTAAAGGTCCAAAAAACATAGGTATATTAACGTATAAATAGAGGAGATGGTTAGAATGAATAAAAATATATTAATAATTGGGGCTGCTAGGAGCGGGAAAACAACACTTGCTAAACTATTTTCAAGAAAAATGGGTTATAATTTAATTAGTATAGATGATATTGTGAGTGGATTTGAGACATATTCTGAATTAAATATTCATCATGATGGTGATGCAATAGATACAGCAAGAAGATTAGCTCCTTTTTTGGCGAAATATTTAGTTGAATTATCAGAAGGTGATAAATTTTATGATGGCATAAAATATGTTATCGAAGGTACACACATTAATTTTGAAAGCTTAATGCCATTATTACAAAGTGAAAAATATCGAGAAAAATATGAGATTATTGGTTTGACATTTAATGATCTTTCAGAGCAAGAATTATATGATTGCATTAAGAAATATGATACTGAAGATGATTGGACCTATTGGTGTGATGATGAAGAACTAAGAGGAAACGTAAGATATTTTATTGCTAGAAATAAATATTTTAATGAGAAATTTAAAGAATACAATATATCGTCATATGATACTTCTAATGATAGAGAAGGGGTATTAAATAATATATTAGAAAACTATATGTAACAATAAAGAAACTATTAAGGAGGTGATTCTAATGAACTCAATAGATAGAACATTAAAATATGTAGATTTGTATTTAGTAAATAATGATTTAGACAACATAAAAGAATATAAACTTCCTGATGGATATAAATTTGTTTACTTTAATGATGGCGATGAAAAACAATGGGTTGAAATCGAAATGTCTAGTGGCGAGTTTTTAACTTTTGAAGAGGGAATGAATAGTTTTAATACTTATTATGGAAAACATTATGAAGAATTAAAAAATCTTTGTATTTTTATTGAAACTGAAAAAGGTGAAAAAGTAGCAACAGCAACAGCATTTTATTTGGATAAACCATTAGATGATGTTACAGGTAATATTCATTGGGTTTCTGTTAGAAAGGAATATCAAGGCAAGCATTTGGCGAAGCCTTTAATATCTGAAACATTAAAGTTGTTGAGAAAATTAGGCCATCAGAAAGTTATGTTACATACTCAAACACATACTTGGCTAGCAGTCAAAGTTTATTTGGATATGGGATTCTTGCCTTATAAAATCGAAGAACATTACGTAGGATGGCAAATTATAAAGAAACTAAT
>CADCQR010000086.1 GCA_902803685.1 uncultured Erysipelotrichaceae bacterium | reverse complement strand
TTTTGAAGAGGCTTCTGGCATTTTAAAATATAAAAAGAGGAAAGAAGAAGCCCTAAGAAAATTAGACAGAACACATAACAATATCGATAGAGTAAATGATATAATTGGAGAATTAGAAATACAGATTGGTCCATTAGAAGAACAGAGTAAGAAAGCTAAAGAATATCTAGAGAATAAGGCAGGATTAGAAAAGTATGAAGTTGCATTATTAGCCTTTGATATAGAAAATATTAATTCAAAATTATTACAAGACAGAGAACAAAAAGAAAAATTGGAAAAAGAAATTGTTTTATTATCTAACGAATCTTCTCAAAGTGATGTTAAAAGTCTAGAAAATAATGCAAAACTAGAAAAGCTTGAAAGCGAAAAAGCCTTACTAAATAAGAAGTTATTAAGTGTTACTGCCGAGGTGGAAAGAATAAACGGTGAAAAGAATCTCATCAGAGAAAAAGCAAGAATGTCTAATGATGACAATAAAGTACAAGATGAAATAAGAGCTATCCTAGATGAAAAATCATCTTTGGAAAAAAAGATTAAAATATTATCAGAGGAAATAGTACAAATAGATACTGAATTAGAAAAAAGTAACAAATGCGCAGATGAATATAATAATGATATTAAGAAGTTAAAGCAAAAGAAAACAATGTTAACTAATGATTACTCATCACACGATAGGGATATTATAGGTATAAGACATCAAATAGAAAGACTGAAGAAAGAAATAGAAGCAGGTGGCGATATGCCTAATAGTGTTAGAAGTATCATAAATGCCACAGCTTTAAACGGTATTCATAATACAATAGGCAATATATTAAGTACAAAAGAAGAATATCTAAATGCATTAAATGTTGCTATCAGTGCTAATAAAAATTTTATTATTACTAGTACAGAAGAAGCTGCTAAAAAAGCCATTGCCTTTTTAAAGGACAATCATTTAGGTAGAGCTACTTTTTTTCCTCTAAATGTTATTGAATCACGCTACATTGATGCAAATTCATTAAATATGATATCTCAAGATAAATCATTCATTGGTGTATTAAGCGATTTAGTTACATATAGTAAAGAATACAAAAATATAGTAGAAAATCAATTTGGAACAGTCATAGTTGTTACTGATATCGATTCTGCAACAAGAATAGCCAAAATAATTAGAAATAGGTATAAGATAATTACACTAGATGGAGATGTAGTAAACGTTGGTGGATCAATGTCAGGAGGCTCCACCTACAAGGCAACAAGCATTATAAGTTTGAAGCAAGACTTGAAACAGCAAATATTAAAAGAAGAGCTTTTGAATAAAGAAATTCAAGAAATAAGCACAGAAAACGAAGAAGTAGCTAGGCAATTAGAAAAAATAGAATATGCTCTATTTGAAGCATCTAAAAATAAAATCACATTAGAAGAAAAAAGAGAATATAAGGATAATGAATTAAGACGTCTAAATGAGCAATTAATTACTTCAAATAAAGAATGGGAAACACTAAAATCTATTAGTAATAACACCCTCTCTGATAATGAGCAAAGATTAATAGCTCTATATCATGATAAACAGGCAGAAAAAGAAACGCTAACTATTAAAATAAACGGAATAGAAAAAGAAATTGAAGAACTTAAAAACTTGATTGAAGAAAATCAAGCTCAAGAAAAAATAAAGAATGCTAATCTTAGAAATATTGAAAAACAGATATCTGAATTAAATATCTCAATATCAAAGAATGATTTAAGGATTGATAGTATGCTTAACACATTGAGTATTGATTATGAATTAACATATGAAAAGGCAAAAAAAGACTATCCCTTAGATGTAGAAGCAGAGGAAGCTAGAATAAAGGTAAATACATATAAAAATAACATTAAAAGAATTGGAATGGTCAATTTAGATTCTATTGAGGAATTCGAAAAAGTTAACACGCGCTTTGAATTTTTAAGTAATCAAAAGAATGATTTAATAAAAGCAGAAGATACCTTATTAGATATCATGAATGAAATGGATTCAGTTATGAAAGAGGAGTTTACAAAAACTTATGAAGCTATAAAGGAAGAATTTAAACATGTATTCAGAGAGTTATTTAATGGAGGTAATGCTGATTTGAAACTGACAAATCCAGAAGATGTATTATCAACAGGCATAGACATTGTGGCTTCCCCACCTGGAAAGAAATTAACAACTATTTCTTTATTATCGGGTGGAGAAAAAACATTAACAGCAATAAGCTTACTCTTTGCGATATTAAATGTTAGAACAGTACCATTCTGTTTGTTTGATGAAGTAGAGGCAGCCCTTGATGAAGCGAATGTTGCCCAGTTTGGTAAATATTTAAATCACTATAGAGACAAAACACAATTTCTAATAATTACACATAAGAAAAAAACTATGGAATATGCTAATGTTTTATATGGTATTACAATGCAAGAATCAGGAGTATCAAAATTAGTTAGTGTCAGATTAGAAGATAGAATTGAACAGATATAATGCTAATTTTATAAAAGAATAGATATTTACTTTGCCAAAACTATTATAGTATAAACAGTTTTGTGAGCTTAAAACGATTACTTTGATTATATGTTGCAATAGCATGAATTTGTTAGTTTATATTAAGCAAAAAATTAAAGAGTAATGGAGGAGTAATAATGAAAAAATAATGGCATATCAATTGCTATGGCAATTGTCTTTTGTATTCTTGGAGCCACAATAGGGCATTTATGTTACTTTGGTTATGACTATTAGCAAATGGAAATACTAAGAATAAAGAATAAAAAAAACATAAAATGAATTCAGGCTAACACAGTTGCAAAAACCTATGAAGATTGGAAAGTTATTTTTAAAAATGTTGAAAGATTTTATAATCTTTACAAACCATTAAGTGACTTTATTCACGATAAAAGTAAATCAGTACTATAGTTGTAGAAGAAAAGGCAATATATGTTTCTGTTAATTATGGCAAATTATACTATATATGGTGACAATACACAGCTTGAGAGCATAGGATATTCTGATTTCAACATTGATGATGCAAGTAATCAGACTATTAGTGCGGAATCATATATGGATAAGGCGGCCACAAAAACTCATACCTTTATATTAAATGAGAAAACTGCTAAATATTATTTTGTAGGAAGCATAATAAATAGTACATTAATATACATGGAGCATAAAACTGATGCTCTTTTTGTTTAAAACAAAAAAAGATTGTCACCACAATCTCCAATATATTTTATATGGCCCTATATAAATCTTTATCCTTAAAAGGGCTGTTCTTATTAATATGATCAATAAATAAAATACCATTCAAGTGATCTAACTCATGTTGAAAACAAATTGCTAACTCTTCTCGAGCTCTAACTTGAATTTTTCTTCCTTCAACATCATATCCTTCAAAAGTAACTCTAGCGTATCTGGGAACAATACCTTCTATTTCGCGGTTAACACTAAGACAGCCTTCTCCGGCCTCAACATAAATTTTTTCCATTGAATTACTAATTAATTTAGGGTTAATTAAAATATAATTTTCAAATTTTTGAGGAGCAACTTCATCAACAACTACAAAGTACCTTTTTGCAATACCAAGTTGTATAGCAGAAAGCCCCATGCCAGGTCTTAAATCATATTTTTCACTTAATTCCGGTATCTGGCTATTTCTCAAAAACTCAATCATCAAATTTATATTTTCTTTATCTTTATCTGATAACGGGAACTCAACTTCTTTTGATATCGTTCTCAATCTTTTGTCTTTTTCATCCAAGATATCTTTCATTTTTAACATAATACTGCCTCATTTCTTCAATATAAACAACAATCGCATAAGCATGTATATTATACTAAAAATACTAGGATATGTCAAAAATGCAATTACTGATTATGTTTTATACACCTATTTGCATCGTTGAATTGACTTATAATACTGCTAATTTTATTTTCTAAATCTATTTCTTGGTCTGCACAATCGCTTATAATTTCATCATCATTAGTACTAAGGGCATTATCTATAACTGCATCTAACTCGTCCATATAATCTGCTAAATGTACAAAAGAATTATCATAAACATATGAGTCAAATCCTTCTGAAATAGCATCTATATTGCCATATAAAATATTATCTTCTATTAAATCGTGAAAATATCTATTTTGCCATAACGGTTTAAAAATAGGAAGTAAGTATTCATATCCAAAATCCCATTCTAATTCGTCCTTATCTAATGAATCAAAGAAATTAGCAACCACTGCATCAGGAATAATACCATCTAGCATACGGAGACTAACCATCATTTCGGAAGTTTGTAACGTATTAATAACCTCATCAACAGTGTTAAATAGGATGCCTTCAAATATATCTCCATTGCTTGGAACAGCTGTATGCTGAACTATATTTAGGCCGCTTCTAAGAAAAAAGCTTATATCATCATCGGCAGAGACTATCACATGATTAAAGTGTGCTTTTATTAAATGATTTAACTCATGTACAACATTATTTAAAAGTTCTACTTGTGAACAATCACTATTATTACAAGCAATCCAAGGGTTACCGTCTTGTATAGTAAATGCATTGCCATCAAATGTAATAGTTTCATCAGTTGATGAAATTCCAGTTATATTTTCTGGAAGATTATCTGTGCTTCGCTTAGAAGGTCTATGCCTTTTTACAATGTTTTTTATAGTATCAGGTTCTATGTAAATGTCTGTTTCCCTAAAAACATCTTCAACAATTTCTGGATTGGCGTTATATTTATAATATAATGCAGTTAAAGCCAAAAGAAGTAATGGATAAAATTCATCAGATTCTTTGTATTTAGAAGAAACTAATGTTTTTGCTAAAAAGTAACTCTCTTCCATAAAATCACCTTGTTATATTATAATCGTCTTCTACGCAAAGTCAAGTAAAACATTATCTAATCTTTGATAAAAAAATTTCCTTGTGATATTATGTTTTTGGTGATTATTAGATGTATTTTAGAAAAGTTGGAGAAAAAGAATCTATAGATTTTGTTAGAAATGTACTAGATTTTTATAGTACTAGAAACAGAGGCAGTACAAATGTAATATTAACAAGCGCAGATGTAGAGTCCAACAGAAATAATGCTGGATGGTATAATCATAATCATTATAACCACCAAGTATTTATAAATATTCCTAATATATTACTTTTAAATGGTGCTATTGACAAAGGATATATTGATAATGATACTTATTATGCTTTTCTAACTTTATGTGTTGGACATGAATTTCGTCATTTTTTGCAAGGAAAATGCATTTGGGATGACGAAAGTGTTGACGGATATAATAAAGAAGATGCTTTTAATACCGAGTTAATGCTATATATTAGCAGCTTTTTTGACGGCTATTATAAACTTAATAAAGGCTATATAAAATCTGAGGAGGATGCCGAAAAATATGCAATACAAGAAGGGATTGCTTATTTAAAAGAAAATTATCCTGGTTTTGAAGCAGAGGCTGCAATGATGCAGGCGATAAAGTATTATGCATATATTCAATCATGTGGCAGTGGTGTTTCGACGCTTCCAAGAAATTGTAATAGTATTAAAGAAGTAATCAGTTTCTTAGACAGAAGAATGGAAGAAAATTTAAGAATTAGTAATTTAAGAAAAACATTAAGTGTATACAATCCGATTCTTTATTTAAATCACATTGGTTTTTCCCTTAATAAAAACAAACTATTAACGCCGCAATTAATAGATACTTATCCAATGCTGCATAATGGTAGTGCACAGGATTTACTGGTTGTAGCTGCAATTTTATCCCAGATAAAAAGAGCCAAAGAATCATTAAATGAATTTCCTGATTTGCAGAAAGTATTTTTTAAAAGATAAAATAAAAAGGCAGTAGAACTGAATTGATAAATTTCTACACGAAATAAAAAATTCTAAACATGACTACATCAATAGTTAATTGGTGTAGTTTTTAGTTTCTTTTTATTTTTCTTACGTACTTCAGGAAGTTTCATAACCTTACACTTAAGTAAATACGCCATATAATAAGAAATAACTAATCTTTCATGTTCTTCTAATTGATCTGTGCCATTAGATAAATCATAATATTGTTTAATTAATGGTTTTAAAGATTCGCGATTCAGTATATTTATTTTTAATATGTTTTCTTTTTAACCATTTATAATATGAATCTCTAGATATTTCTAGTTCTTCACACATTATTTTGATTGGGTATATTTTTTTGAATTTTTCGATAAATTTGAATTTGTAGATAATTCTTCTCTCAGGAAGACGTTGAATTTTTTTTAGATATCATATCTCACTTTTTCATCTTTATCTTCAATTTTCTTTAATCCTTTTTTCTTTGTAAATGCATTATTTTCTCCTTCCTCAATATATTCTCTAATCCATCTATTTACTGTACCTGTGCATTCTTTATTACCAATACTTTTCTTTCTACTTCACTTTGCGATTTTCCTTCTTCTAAGACTAATTTAACTGTTTTAATTTTTTGTTCTCTTGTGAAATTCCTATATCCTCTTTTCATAACTCCTCCTTATCTAAATTTTAACACATAAAAAATCTACACACTTTTTTATCTTGTGTAGATTTTTTGAAATCACTTCTGTTAGCCTTTTTAATTATTCCATCTAGTACCCAATACAATTACTAGTAATATAAATAAAACTAAAATAATTGCAAAAGTAGAACTATTGTTATTATATGGCATAGGGTAATATGGAGTCTGATAGTTGTTACAGCAACTAGAACCGCCACCATAGTAATACATAAAAATAACCTCCTTTACTAATCTAATATAAATTATGTAACTTTACATATTTTGTTAATAATTAAGGCCCAATATAAAAAAAATATGTTATCATAAGAATAGTTATAATAAAGGATGATAGATATGGGCAAAACATTTAAAAATTTAGATAAACCATTACTATTAGTAACCATAGTTTTATTTGTCTTAGGATTAATTATGGTTTTTTCAGCGTCAAATGTTACAGCGTATATGTCAAAGGCTGTCAGCCCGTATAATTTTTTTATAAAGCAATCGGCATTTTTGGTAGCAGGTTTGATTATATCATCCCTTATGATAAATATCTCATCAAA
The DNA here is from genome assembly GCA_902803685.1 of uncultured Erysipelotrichaceae bacterium. Next base: position 3,277 of record CADCQR010000086.1, on the reverse strand, counting down.
AAATTACGGAAGAATATCATATCTATTAATGCTTATTGGCATAGCTACACAAACTTTGTTACCGTTTTTTGGGGTACTAAGAAACAACTCTAAGAGTTGGTTTGATTTGGGTCTTGTAAATTATCAACCATCAGAATTTATGAAAGTAATAAGTATCATATGGCTGGCATATTATTATGATAAACATAAAAATAAATTAAGTAGCTATGTTAAAGTTTTTTTCCCAATTGCTATTTGTATTGCTAGTGCTGCCTTAATTTTTATTGAGCCAGACCTGGGTACAATGATTATATACTCATCTATTGTAGGCGTAATATTCTTAGCGCAACCTATTCCGTTTAAAATAAAAGCGCAAACATTATTTTTAGGAGGCGCTACAGTAGGATTGAGTCTATTACTACTAGTTGGTACCGGTCATAGTGTATTAATAGAAAGGCAAAAAGAACGTATAAACGCTGGCAATCCATGCGATAATTTACTAACTACTGGTAACCAAATATGTAATGGATATATTGCAATTAATAATGGTGGTTTAACAGGCTTAGGCTTAGGTAATTCTACACAGAAATATTTATACTTGCCAGAGCCATACACAGATTTCATATTTTGCATAATAATTGAAGAGTTGGGATTGATAACCGGTCTCCTAATTATTTCATCCTATATTTTTATATTATGGAGAATATTATTAATAGGTAGAAAATCACCAAGTAATGCTTCGGCAACCATGTGTTATGGAATAGCCTTTTATATATTTATACATATTTCAGTTAATCTTTTAGGGCTATTTGGGATTATCCCGATGACTGGAGTGCCACTACCTTTCATGAGTTATGGAGGAAGTTTTACAATATGCTTAATTGCGGCATTGACAGTAGTTCAGAGAATAAACGTCGAAAATAACATAGAAAGTAATAATTAAATATATAATGATTATCTTAGAAAAGTAAAAAAGCTTTTCTTTTTTTTAGAAATATTTTAAATGCTGAATATATAAATATTGAGGTGGTTAGTTTGACATTTCATTATAGATATAGAAAACAAATAATTATATCAATAATAGCTGTATTGATTATATCTGTAACAACTTATTTTTCCATAAAGAAAATTAGTTATACAAAAAAAGAAAATAAAAAAATAGTAAAAGAAAGTATTGTAAAAAAGTCAAAAGATAATAATGATGCAAAAGATAAAAATATGTTTTTAGTCGATATCAAAGGTGAAGTAAATGTTCCTGGAATATATGAATTAGAGGAGAATTCTAGAGTCATTGATGTAATAAATAAGGCTGGAGGATTGACCGGAAATGCTAATACCACTGTAATTAATTTGAGTAAAAAGATAACGGATGAAATGGTAATAATAATTTATTCCAATGCGCAAGTAGAAGATTTCTCTAAAACTAAGGAAATTGAAAATCAAATTATTGATAAATGTAAGCAAAGTGAAGAAAATACTGTAATTAATGATTCTTGTATAGATAAAAATGAAAGTACTAGGGACATAGGTAATGAAAAAGTAAATATTAATACTGCCGGTATAGAAGAGTTGACTTTACTTCCTGGAATAGGAGAGTCAAAGGCCCAAAATATTATAGAATATCGCAATAGTAATCCATTTAATAAAATAGAGGATATAATTAATGTACCCGGAATAGGAGAAAACTTATTTGCTCAAATTAAGGAATTTATTACTGCAGGATAGACTATATCTATCATTAATTACATTAGTTATAATTATTACAGGAATGAGAATACTATTTGAACCTAACCATACTACAACAGATATAATATTACCAGTTACAGCAAGAATATCTAATTACTATATTGAAGATAATCAATTAAATATCACGTTAAGTAGAGTGCATATAAAGGCTACATATTATATAAAAACACCAATGGAAAAGAAATGCTTAGAAGAAAAAATAAAAATAGGGGATATATATGAAATATATGGAGAAATATCTACTCCACAAAAACCAACAAGCAAAGGATTATTTAATTATAAAAATTACCTCAAGACAAAAAATATATATTACTTATTAAAAATTCAAAATATAAAGAAAGTAAGTATATCTAATAATCCTTTTTATAAATTAAAAAATATACTAAAAAAAAGAATAGGTAATAATCCATATCTAAATACTTTCATTTTAGGTGATAAAACATATATAAATGATAATGTAATCAAATCATATCAAGAAAATGGTATAAGCCATTTATTTGCCATAAGTGGTATGCACATTTCACTCCTATCAACCATAATTTTAAGGATATTAAAAAGTCTTAAAATACAGGAACAAAAAAGGTATTATATAGCAAGCTTATTTTTATTGCTTTATCTGCTATTAGTCGGACTATCTCCTTCAGTTTTAAGAGGGGTAATATTCTTTTACTTATTTTCGATAAACAATATATATTACTTCTACATAAAAAATACAAATATTTTTATGGTTGCTTTGTCAATTACTTTATTGATTAATCCATTTTTTATATATGATATTGGTTTCTTATACTCATTTTCAATCTCTTTCGCATTGCTGATTTCAAGTAATTATCTTAAAAGTAAAAACTATTTTATTGGACTTTTGAAAACATCATACATTTCATTCATTAGTAGTCTACCAATTACAATATATAATTATTGTAATATTAATTTGTTGAGTATAATATATAATCTATTTTTTGTACCTATGATATCTATTATAATTTTTCCATTGTCTTCAATAGCTGTACTCTTCCAACCTCTTATTCCATTATATAATCTCTTAACAAACATCTTAGAGAAAACTTCCCTTTTTATTTCTCAAATTAACTTTTTAAAATTCTCTTTTTATCGACTAAGCCCAATAGTATATATACTTTTATTTATTTTTATAATCATACATATAAAACTAATAAATTGTCCCCAAAAAAGTCACCTAAATGTAATCATTATATTATTTTTAATATATAATTATTTCTATTCATTTATTTTCCAAACAACATACATAGAAATACTAGATGTAGATCAGGGAGATAGCATTCTATTATTTTCAAAAAATACAGCCATATTAGTTGATACCGGTGGTAAACGCAGTTATTCATCGAACTATAAGAAAAATGCAATTTCAAATAACATAATATTACCTGTGCTTAAGCAGCGAGGAATAAAAAGATTAGAATATTTAATACTTACTCATGGGGACTTTGACCACATGGGAGAGGCTATGAATTTAGTAAATAACTTTAAAGTAGAAAAAGTAATATTTAATTGTGGAGCATATAACGACTTAGAA
>CADCQR010000085.1 GCA_902803685.1 uncultured Erysipelotrichaceae bacterium | reverse complement strand
TTGCAGCAGGTTAACTATCGAGACCAACAAATCTGAGAATGATTTTTGTTTTGCTAAATCAATAAAAATAATAAGCAATTTTTGTTTAGAAACCTGTTTTTTTACCCGTTCTAGTACTTCTTTTGCAATAGAAGTTTTTCCAAACCTCTTTAAACCTGTTATAGATATGTTGTTTCTGGTATTTAATAAAATGTTTAAAAATTTATCTAAATAACGATTATATCCAATCTGACTCTCGCCCTTTACTTCAGGTCCAACAACAAAAATATTGTTCATCATTTTAATTTACCTACCTCATTATTTTATTTAGTGTTTCTTTATCTAGCAAAGATTGCGCTCTTAAAAGATACAATTTTAATAAAGGCATACTAATAGAACAATATATATCACGTTCGACCTCAATTATTTTTCTATCCTTTAATCTTCGAAACACTTTTTCACCAATTTTCTTATTACAATCATTAAAAAATTTAAGTTCATCTATCCTTACTTGAGAAGATGTAATTGTTGCGCTTGCGATTTCTTTAAGCAATTTTTCATTCAGTTGGTTGATTAACTCGCCCTCATTCCCAACATTGGCAACATCTTGAATTTGCGGTTCAAAATCATCAGATTTAAACATTTCTTTTTTATCAATAAACTCTTTTTCAAATACCAATTGAACAATCGTTTTGGTGGCTTTCTCTGTAAAGTTTTCATTCAAGTAATCAATAACATGTTTGCAGAAAATTACTATTAAATATGCGCTGCCCTTCGTCCAGTCATATATAAGTTTTACCGCATCTGGCGCAAACAAAGTCCTTCCATCAACTTCGCACGGTTCGCATATCAGTTCCTTTGCACCTTGATAATCTAAATAAGTTATTTCATTATCATGGTCCATGCAGGCAAATTCATTTTCATAACGTGAACGCCATACCGGAATATTATCTTGCGCTATAATTATTGCACAAATTCCATAATCCTGAATAAAGGACTTCCAAAACCACATAAATTCTTTTCCATCAATTTCGCCTTTCTCTATCCATTCATATAAGTATGAAAATTCATCTATAAAATACAAGGGTATATTACTTTCAGAACCGCTAATTTTATGCAACCTTTTGGAAAAGCCATCCATAAACCTTGCAAATTCCGGCATATAATAATCAGTTTCTTCTAATAAATGCCCGTTAAACTGCATACCATTATCCAATAACTTTTTATATACATCCTCGTACTCGGTCATGAGAGTATCTTCGGTTTGATTGATAATTGTGATTAAAACCTCACGAAGGTTTCGACATTTACCAATACTCCCCAACTCTATAATGAGATATGCATCAGAATATTCTTCTCTGATCTTTTCTTTTAAGTAATCTTTAACACTGTTTTTTCCAACACGGCGCTGCCCCCATAGTATTATTCCACGGTTTTTTAACATAATCTTATCACGTGTAGACATAGAGGCACAAATACTATTAATTAAGTCGTTTCTTCCCTTAAAAAGTTCCGGTGTTTGTATATCAACCCCTGATCCACGAATAATTCTATTATATTTATTCTCAACAGCCACATAATTCTCTTTATCGGTAATATTCACTGGCAATATTTTTTCGATTGAAGCTGTTTTAATCGAATCAACCGCATCCCTATATCTGTAATGAATAGTAACCTGAATCTCAAACTGTCCTTCTTTAATTACATTATTGTCTAATTGTAATGTAGCTATATAACCTTGCTCTTCTCCGCTTCGAATGTTTGAAAACTGCTTTTCACACCGTATAAAGGTTGCTCCACTACTTCCATTCAGTTCTATTTCAACGGCATCAGCATCTTGTTTATTATCAGCATTTTTAAAAGTTATAGCTATTTCAACGATACTATCATTAACATATACAGAGTCGTTAGATAAATAAAAATCACATTCAGGGCTACTGCTAAAATATAATTCATCAAACCTTTTTCTTATTGATACTTTTAAATCGCTCAATTTTGAATGAACATAGTCATAACTGAACTCTGTCGGAGATTTTTCAATATCGCCGGTTAATTTACTTATTACAGATTCTACGCTTCTAAAACCTTCAATTTTCTCTTCGACAGTGTATTTCCGAATTGTACTTTCAATTAACTCGATGAGCTTTATAAAATCATCTAGTATACGTTCGTCTTGATCCCAAAGCATCTTATAATTCATGATTTCTTTTATACGTTGTATATGCTGGTTAATACTGCCCACCATATGATATTCATTGACTGATTCGGATATTTCTGTTCCTAACAATTCCATATTGCTATAATACTTACCTTGTGCAGTTTTCCATAATGTTTCAAAATCGTAAAAATTAGGTCCTTTTAATTTCTCATTTACCATTTTACCCAAACTATCAGCCGCTTGTGCTTTTAATTTCGGTACTGCGCAAACCTTCTCCAAAATTCTAGTTACATAATCTTGTCGACTCTGAAGCATAAAAGTTGCAATAAGAAAATCCTTTATCGAGACACAATTCATCCCATAATAGCTATCTCTATAAGTGGGTTTATTCATGGAATGTAACTCGTCCGGAAGTTTTTTAGTATCGATAAAAAATGAAGCTATTAGCATATTAGTGGCAACAGTAATATTGCCGACATCATCAGGGGTTAAATACTTGAGCGCCTGAATATACATAAATCTTATACTGTCGTTTGTTTGATACTTTTCTACCAAAACATCTGCACAGTAACGCGCATACTTGGCCACATATCTTTTAACTGCATCAATAGAAACTTTTTCTGAACTTGAAGTTTTCGAAACATTACGGGAATCTGAAATAATTCTTGCTATGCCAATATAAATAGCACTTCTATATTCAGGACCCATTCCTCTTTTGTTTTTTAGCAATTTATCGTTTATATGCTCAACAGCTCTAATGGCATCGTCCCCGTTTCCCGTAAAAACACCATTATTAAGTTTCTCATAAATCATGGCAACTTTACCAAAAGTGATTGATAAATCTACCTCTTGTAGTTTCCTTTTCAAAATTTGTGAAATTTCGTTATTATCAATATTTAACAAATCATCTTCATACTGCAGTTCTATTTCATTTAACTCATCTATCGCCGAATTGGGGTCCATTTCCCCAAAAGTACCATTAGCAATGGCTGCAACTACTAAATCATCAGGGTATTTAGAGAGAAAATCATTAGCCTGCCGAATTGCGTTCTCCTTATTCCCGCTACGATATTCCGCAATAATTAATGACCGAAGATTGCCACTTCTTAATTTCAAATATTGACCAAATTCATTTTTGTTATTGTCCAAATAGTCAAGACTCTTATTAAACCATTCGATAGCTAATTCCCATTTTTGCTTTTTATAATATATACCCGCTAATTTCGCCATGTATTGCCAAACAGTATTTTTCTTTATAGCTTTAGGAATTGCATAACGTAACATTAATACAAGCGCATCTAAATTACCGCTTTTGTCAACTAGTTGAATACATATATTTGTAAGCTTCTCAGCCGAAAATAAATAACCATATACATCTAATAACTGTAGTCCTTTCTTGATATCATCCCCACCATTTTGTATATAGATGTTAATTAAGTTAGCAACCGAAGAGTACATTTGATCATTAGACTGAATAGCTTTAATAAATAAATTTTCAGCTTTTTTTAAATCAACGTGTGTTACTTCGCCACGTTTATTCTTTTTACCATTCTTCCATAGGCAAGCTTCTTGATAATATTTACGTCCAACATTCTCCTTTTTTAAAGCCCTAAATGGATTGTCTAATGCCGGTGAAACAACTAACGAAATAGCTTTTTTTACATCATCGTCCCCGACGATTGTTATCGCACTTTGTTTACCATCAGAAACAGTTTCCGGTTTAATCTGAGATATAGAATCCGGCGTAATCGGTCGCAACGGTTCGTATGCTACTTCTCTAAAAATTACAGACTTTTTATTATCTTTATCACCTTCACTAATCCAATCATTTACCTCTTTCCTTGTCACTAGTTTATCATTAATAAAACTGTCAATTTCTTCCTTAGTATACTTATCGGTTCCTATAATATCAGTAGCAATTTTTGAATTTTTTCCTGTGTGTTTACTAGTATAATTACTAGAATTAAACTCCACTTGTAAATCCAAAACCCTATATGGTAAAGACTTCATTTTCGCCAGAAGGAGCGGATCTTTTATTTCTGAAAACAGAAAATTATATGTAACGTTATCGGAACGAA
>CADCQR010000084.1 GCA_902803685.1 uncultured Erysipelotrichaceae bacterium | reverse complement strand
TACTCAAGAGGCTGAAGAGGCGCCCCTGCTAAGGGTGTAGGTCGGGCAACTGGCGCGCGAGTTCAAATCTCGCCTACTCCGCCATATGTTGAAAGAATAGACTGCTTGATTGTTTAGCAGTCTTTTTTTATAAAATTACAAGGATAGTTTATCTAGTATACATATTGTTTTTATGTTATAATCCTTTTAGGAGTGTAGATATAATGGTAAATTATTTAAATAAATATGTTAATGATTTTAAACGTATAAATGATTACTATAATTTTTTGGTTGCTAAAACAAAAAATGGTGAATATGTCGGTATAACGAATGAGTGGCTTATAGATAATTTTTATTTGGTTGTAGAACATAAAACTAACTTTAATCATGAGAAGAAAAATATCAAGAAAAAAGTAAAATACATAAATAAAATTTATTTATTAATTAGAGATATTGTTTTAAAAAACAATTTTAATGTTAATCTTAAATTATTATCTGAAGAGATAAAAAAATATCAAAAAGCTAATAATTATTATCTATCATATCTAGAGATTGAGAGTATAAAAGATGCTTTAGTATTTATCTATACAGACAGATTAAGTCAAATTTGCACTGAAGAATCCCAGAAACTTTTGGATAAAGAGAAAATATTAAATATAATTAAGGAAAAGAAAGATAAAGAAATTGATCTAAATAGCTTTATTCAGGATGGATTTATTGTAAAGGATAATTATAATTATTTATTTGAACTTAATAGACAATTAAAAGAACTAGGCAGCAAAAGTGGTAAAATATTTAAACAATTGAATGACTATCTTGAAAAGGAAAACATTAGTTTAAAGCAATTAATTAATGAAGAATATCAAAAAAAGATTGACAATGATATACTAATTTCTAATATATTTGGTGATTTGAAAGAATTTTTTGAAATTTCCAATGAAGAATTGTTTGAGAAAATAAGCAAAACCGAAAGAATTTTGATGGATGATAAGATTTATAGCGCTATGACGCCAGAATCTAAAAATCTCTATAGGGAAAGACTGCTTAAACTTGCTAAAAGAAGACACATGACTGAGGTTGACTGTTTAGAAAAAATGATTGATGATTCTAATAGTAGTGAATATCACATAGGATACCAATTATTTAAACGAAAAAAACATGCCTTTTCTATATTTATTTACATCATTACTATCTTATTGTCTACTATTGTAATAAGTGCTTTATTATCGAAATATTTTATTAAATGGAAAATATTGGGTTTCTTAATTTTATTAATACCAGTAAGTCAATTATTTATTCAAATCTTTAATCAATTATTGATTAATGTTGTTCCTACAAAATGTCTTCCTAAGTTAGATTTTTCTAAAGGCATACCAAAGGATGCAGCTACTATGGTAGTTATACCTACTATTGTTGCATCTAAAGAAAAAATTAAAGAAATGTTTGATGTTCTTGAATCTTTTTATATAATCAATAAGACAAACAATTTGTATTTTACATTACTAGGTGATGTAAAAGCTTCTAATGTTGCGGTTTGTGATTATGATGAGGAATTGTCTGCATATGGTAGAGAATGTGCTGAAAAATTAAATCTAAAATATAAGAAAGATGTGTTTTATTTTATATATAGAAAAAGAATTTGGAATGAGAGCGAAGAGCAGTTTTTAGGATATGAAAGAAAGCGTGGCGCTTTGATTCAATTTAATAAAATCCTTTTAGGCCAATTAGATAGTATAAATGAAGAAAAATATTTTAATGTTAATATGCTTCATAATCATGAACTAGATATAAAATACGTTATAACTTTAGATACAGATACTCGCTTTGTATTAAATTCCATTCTTAACTTGGTTGGTTGTATGGCACACCCCTTAAATAAACCTATTTTGAATAAGGATAATTCTAAGGTCATTGATGGATATGCTTTGATGCAACCGCGGGTAAGTGTAGATATAGAGGCTACTAATAAGAGTTTATATAGCCAAATTTTTGCTGGAATAGGAGGCTTTGATACATACTCTTCTATTGTCCCTAATGTATACCAAGATTGCTTTGGAGAAGGTAGTTTTATTGGAAAGGGTATTTATGACTTGAAGGTCTTTGACAAAATACTTTCTAATACATTTCCTGATAATTTGATTCTATCGCATGATCTTATAGAAGGAAACTATTTAAGATGTGGATATGTTTCAGATATAGAATTATTTGATGATTTTCCATCAAAATTTTTAACAGATATTACTAGGCATCACAGATGGGCTAGAGGAGATGCACAAATTATAGGGTGGTTATTTAATAATGTTAGAAATAAATCTGGTAAGAAGGTAAAGAACCCAATTAGCTTATTGGGTAGGTATAAAATTTTAGATAATATTATTAGAATGTTTCTTTATCCAACACTTTTGTTGATATTAATGTTAGCACTATTCTTTGGCGTTGCATCTCCATTGTGGTGGATTGGATTTGTAGCTTTAGAAATTGCTATACCTGTATTGTTTTATTTGCGAGGAAAATTGAAGCTTGAAACTAAAGATAAAACAACAGTTAGATATAAGAATTTGTTTTTTGGTGGCAAAAGTTTACTTGCAAGGTGTTATATAGTTTTTTGTACAATTCCATTTTATACAAAATTATATATGGATGCTTTCTTTAGAACTATGTACAGATTGTTTGTTTCCCATAAAAATCTTCTTAATTGGATTACTGCTGAAGAAGTAGAAAAGTCAGTAAAAAGCGATTTGGCTAATTATTTTAGGATTTTTATACCAAATTATATTTTAGTAACTATATTGGTTATTTATGGTGCTTTTAGTAATAATTATTTAGCCTACATGTTAGCCTTACTTTTCATTAGTGCACCTGTTGTTTTGTATTATGTTTCTAAAGATATTGATTATGATAGGATAGTATTAAACGATAAGAAAGTAAAAGATATAGAAGAGATTGCTTTAGCTACTTGGAAGTATTTTGAAGATAATCTTACAGAGGAGAATAATTATTTAATTCCAGATAATTATCAAGAAAATAGAGAGCAGAAATTAGATTATAGAACATCACCTACGGCGATTGGTTTCTCCTTAACGAGTATTGTCTCTGCTTATGAGCTAGGATTTATTGATAAAGAAAAAGCTATTTTTCTGATTTCAAAGGTTTTAGAGAGTGTAGATAAACTTAGTAAGTGGCATGGTCATTTATACAATTGGTATGATATAAAGTCTATGAAATTAATGCATAATAGATTTGTTTCTTCAATTGATTCTGGCAACTTGATTGCCTGTATAGTTGTTGTTCGTGAATTTTTAGTACAGTTTAAAGAAGAACAGTTAATTAAATTGTGCGATAAATTAATTACTAATGCCAATTTTAGAAAGTTTTATACTAATAAACATGTATTTAGTATAGGTTTTGATGAGAACGAGGGCAAGCTTTCCATATATAACTACAATAAGTTTGCTAGTGAGGCTAGACTTTTAAGTTATCTAGCAATATGTATGGGGGATGTACCGTCAAAGCATTGGTTTTGCTTAGACAAATCTCTAACTACTTATAAGGGTAGAAAAGGTTTGATTTCTTGGTCAGGAACTTCATTTGAATACTATATGCCGTTACTATTTATGAAAGATTATCCTAATACTTTGTTAGATGAGTCATATCAGTTTGCGAGATTTTGTCAAAAAGATTATATAGATAGTGTTTCACGCAGTCTTCCGTGGGGAATAAGTGAATCTGCATATAATGAATTGGATAATTCACTAAATTATAAGTATAGAGCGTTTTCCACTCCATATTTAAAAGCTAAAGAAGACAAAGATAATAGAATAGTATTAGCCCCATACGCTTCTATAATGGCATTGGAATTGTTTCCTGAGGATGTTTATGAAAATATGGAAAAATTTAAAAAATTAGGTATGCTCGGAAAATATGGCTTTTTTGAGTCGTATGATTATGACAATAAAGGAGTAGTTGAGTCTTTCTTTGCTCATCATCAAGGAATGAGCTTGGCCGGTATAGCTAATTATTTACGTCCTAATGTTATAAAAAATTATTTTCATCAAAATGTTTATATTAATACTTTTAATATTCTTTTAAAAGAAAAAGTACAAGTTAAAACTAGTATAGATATTAAGATGGCTAAATATAAAAAATATAATTATGATAAAGAAACAATCGAGAATGATATAAGAGCATTTAATTATATTTCTTATTTACCTGAAGTATCAGTTTTGTCAAATAAAAAGTATTCGCTACTTATGAATGATAGAGGAAATTCTTTCTCTCGGTATCGAGTTTTACAATTAAATAGATATCGTAAGATTACAGAGCAAGATTATGGTATTTTCCTATATATTCGAGATCTTGATAGTGACAGAGTATGGAGTAATACATATGCTCCTATCAATGAAAAGCCTGAGAAATACGAAGTTGTTTTTGCCAGTGATAGAATTAAGTATTTCAGAGTTGATGGTACTATCAGTACGAAGACAGAAATAACAGTTACTAAAAATCATAATGCAGAAATTCGAAAAGTAACTTTTAAGAATAATGGTTCTGAATTTAGAAAATTTGAGTTAACTACATATACTGAACCTATATTATCAGAAAACATGGATGATGTTAGTCACAGAGTATTTAACAGTATGTTTATTTCGACAAAGTTTGATACTAAAACAAATTCTTTGATTGCTAGGCGTAAATCTAGAGGCGACGCTAATATTAACAGTTATATGATACATAGATTATATATTCCTGGTGTTAGTGATGGCTTTAGTTATGAGACAGAACGAACAAACTTCATTGGTAGAAATAAATCTGCTAATAATCCAAATGCCTTATTTACGGAATTGAGTAATTACGCTGGCGATAATTTGGAACCAGTAATTAGTTTGAGAAACTCTATAGGGTTAGCACCTGGAGATAGTAAGTCCGTATATATGATTGTTGGCTTTGGTAGAAGTACTGAGCAAATAATGGATATAGTTAACACATATAATTCTGAGTTTGAAATAGAAAATGCCTTTAAGATAGCAACACTAATGAATGTTATTAATACTAAGAACATGAATATTTCTGGAGATACAATGCGAATTTATAATACTATGTTGAATTACCTATATCAGACAACAAGCGCTAGTTCAGACCAAGATAGAATGAATTTGCTTCGACAAAATGCTGTTGGACAATCAGCATTATGGAAATTTGGCATTAGTGGAGACAGGCCTATTATATTAGTTGAAATAAGTGATATCAGCAATATGAGTTTTGTCAATGAGATACTAAAGGCTTTTGAATATTATAAAAATCATTCTGTATTTATTGATGTTGTTATAATAAACAGAGAAAATAGTCAGTTTAGTAGAATAATAAAAAAAGAAATTGACGAAGAAATGTATCGTATGTATACCTTAAATAGCTTTTATCATACACCTGGTGGGATAACAGTATTAGATGGTCAAGATATAAATGATGATGAGTATCTTTTATTGCAAATTGTTCCAAAAATTAAATTTAATATTAAAAATCATCAAACATTGAAGGAAGCAGTTGAAGAACTACAAAGTGCAAATTCAATTAGTGATTATTCAAAGAGCGCATATGAAGTTAATTTGAAATTGCCTAATAATGAAAAATTAACATTTGATAATGGTTATGGTGGATTCAGAAATAATGGTAGTGAATATGTAATTTATAAAAAAGATACACCAGCTCCATGGAGTAATGTAATTGCCAATAAGAATTTTGGAACAATTATTACTAATAATGGTTGTGGCTTTACTTATGCTTATAATTCTGGTGAGTTTAAGCTTACTTCTTGGACTAATGATGTTGTATGTAACGATAAGAGTGAAGGCTTTAATTTTAATGGTAGAACATTTGATCCGATGAAATGTGTACATGGATTTGGATACTCTACATTGTCATCAGAAACCGAGGAAAAAATTTGTGAGATCACAGAGTTTGTAGCTAAGGAAGAAACGGTTAAGTTATATTTAATGAAATTAACTAATAAGCTTAATGAAAAACTTGATTATGACATAGATTTTTGGATTAATCCTACTTTTGGTAATTTTGAAGAAAAGACGTCTCGACATATCCTTACTGAATTTATGGGACAAGATAATTATTTAAAAATGCGAAACGTATATAGTATTAACTTTGGTGACGTTAATGTTTTCATGACTTCATCCTTGAAAATAAAAACTGTGGAATTGAATAAGATTTTAACAAAATCTATTAATACTTCAATTACTTTGGAACCTAAAGAAGAAAAATATATTGTATTTGCTTTAGGCTGTGGTATGAGTGATGAAGAAAATTTAGTTTTAATAAATAAATTTAGTGATGTTGCATATGTTAAGAAAGAATTGAAAGCAGTAAAAGATTATTGGAAGAAAATTTTGAATACAGTAAAAGTTAAAACTCCAGATACTAGTTTTGATTATATGATCAATGGCTGGTATTTATATCAAACACTTTCTTCTAGAATTTTAGCTAAGAGTGGATTTTATCAGGTAAGTGGTGCCTTTGGCTTTAGAGATCAGTTACAAGATTCTATGAATGTTGCTGTCATTCAGCCTGAGATTGCCAGAAAGCAAATTTTGATTAATGCTGCTCATCAATTCCCAGAGGGTGATGTATTCCATTGGTGGCATGAAAAAAATAGATTTGGTTTAAGAAGTAAATATAAAGATGATTATTTGTGGCTTGTCTTTGCTACCTTGCATTACATAGAAATTACTAAAGATTTAAGTATTTTAGATGAAAAAGTTCCTTATGTAACTGGTGATCAACTTGGAGATTATGAGAGTGAGAGAGGAATGGTTTATACATACTCTGATTATGATGAGACTTTGTTAGAACACTGTATTAAGTCTTTACAATTATCAATGCATTCGCTAGGACATCATAAGATTCCACTTATGGGTGGTGGTGACTGGAATGATGGTATGAATAAAGTTGGTATCAAAGGAAAAGGAGAATCAGTTTGGTTAGGCTTCTTCCTATATATGATTATTGATGGATTTGTAAAATTAATGCGTAGACATTACAAGTCATTTGATGTTAGTGAATATGTGGAGTTTAATGAGTGTTTAAAAGATAATTTAAATAAGAAAACTTGGGATGGAAAATATTATTTGAGGGCATTTTTTGATAATGGTGATAAGCTTGGTAGTAGTGAGAATTCTGAATGTAAAATTGATTTGATTTCTCAAAGCTTCTCTATATTGAGTGGTGTTGCTCCGAAAGATAGAATTCAAAGTGCCATACAGTCCGTAGAAGAAAATTTAGTAGATGATAGTGCAAGGATTGTTAAATTGTTAACACCAGCGTTCCATAAATCACTAAATAATCCAGGATACATTATGAATTATCCAGAAGGAATAAGGGAAAATGGTGGCCAATATACACATGCTGTATCTTGGTACTTAATGGCTCTAATCAAAAGTGGTTATTGCGATAGAGCATATCGATATTATCAAATGATAAATCCAATCAATCGAAGTATTGATTCAACTTTTGCCAATAATTATAAAACCGAGCCTTATGTAATAGCTGCTGATATATATTCGGCCAAAGGTCGTGAGGGTAGAGGTGGCTGGACCTGGTATACCGGTTCTGCTGGCTGGTTTTATAGAGTTGGTACTGAAGAAATATTAGGGTTAAAGAAACATGGTGAAACTTTAAAGATTATTCCTAATATGCCAATAGCTTGGGAAAAGTATGAACTTACATACAGATATATGGATACAGATTATCATATAAGTGTCATTAAAGATTCGAAAGATGAGTTGATTATAGATAATCATTCCCAAACTACAAATACGATAGAATTAGTAAATGATGGCATTGATCATCAAATAACTGTTTATACAAGATAAGGAATATTATTATATGTTCCTTTTTTGTTGAAAACTAATAATTGTTGTGTATGCTAATTTTTACGTGCTATAATGATATTAAAGTTATGAGGTGTTAATATGATAAAGTTTGATTTTGATTCAATGAGTGTTTGTGATAATAAGTACTATAATCTAAAAGATAGTATAATTAATAAATTTAATAATGAATATATGACTGGCTGGGTTGAACGAATAGATACTAATTTAGTAGAAGATATAATAAATACCAGCAATGAAGTAAAAAAACATTCTGACTGTTTAGTTGTAATAGGTATAGGCGGATCTTTTTTAGGAAGTTATGCCGTTTTAAAAGCTTTGACTCCATATTTTAAGGCTGAAACATTTGAAGTAATATATGCTGGAACAACACTTAGTAGTGAGTACCTTTCTGAATTAAAAGATTATCTTAAAAACAAGGATTTTTCAGTTAATGTTATTAGTAAAAGTGGAACTACCATGGAGACTACTATCACTTATCGGCAGATAAAAAGCTTGATGGAAGAAAAATATACAGAAGAAGAAATGAGACAACGAATAATTGTTACTACTGACCCAGTTAAAGGTGCATTGCGGGAAGAAGCTAATTCGATGGGATATAAATCTTTTCCGATTCCTGATAATATAGGCGGTCGCTATTCCATTATGACAAGTGCCCATTTGTTTCCACTTGCCTTTAACATAGATTTAAAGTCTTTTATTGATGGTTATTATAATGGTATAAAATATATTGATGATGCCTTTAGATATGCAGTTATGCGTAAAAGTTTGTTTGATAAAGGAAAATTTGTAGAAAATTATGTTGTTTACGAAGAAAAGTTAGAGTATTTTTCAGAATGGCTAAAACAATTATATGGTGAGAGTGAAGGTAAAAATGGAGTTGGAATATTACCTACTTCGACCGTTCATACTAGAGATTTACACTCCTTAGGACAATTCATTCAACAGGGAAATAAAATTGTTTTTGAAACATTTATTAAAGTATCAGATTCGAATAAATTATCTGTTGGCAAGTATGATTTGCACGAAGTTAATAATGTTGTATTAGACTCAGTTAGAATTGCTCATAAAAAGGGTGATGTATCATCAATATTAATAACTTTGCCTAATATTACAGAGTACAATTTGGGTGAATTAATGTTTTTCTTTATGTTAGGAGCAGCTTTTAGTGGCTATTTGTTTGATATAAATCCATTTGATCAACCGGGGGTTGAAGTTTACAAGAAAGAAGTAAGGGAGAAGATAATTATTTAATATGAAAAATAAATATGTTATAATATCTGTATTATTAATATTATTTATTATTGATGCTATATTAGTGGCTTCTAATAAAATTGTAATATTCGATAATTATTTGTATGAATTGGTAAGAAGTATTGAATGTGGATTTTTTGATAGTTATTTTAAGTTTTTTACTAAGTTTGCAAACGCTACTTCTATTATTATTTTGATAGCTACTTTAAATATCTTCCTATCAAAAATTAATTCATTGAAAGCCAATATATTGGCCCTTACTAGTGTTGGAACTAATACAATAATAAAAAACATATTCAAAAGAACTCGTCCTAACGTTTTAAAATTGATAAAACAAGGAGGATATTCCTTTCCTTCTGGACATTCTATGATTTCTATTACTCTATATGGTTTTTTAATATATTTAGTACACATTAAAATACGAAATAAGTTTGTTCGGATATTATTGGAATTTATGCTTGGATTTTTAATAATTAATATTTGCATAAGTCGTGTCTATGTTGGAGTTCATTATGCCAGTGATGTTTTGGGCGGTCTTGCTCTTGGGAGCGCCGAGTTGCTTTTTGTACTAGGACTTCGATATGATTTCAGTGGTGGTGAAGATTGTGTACAAAGTTTTAATTAGTGATTTTGAAGATACTTTAATTGATGAAGAAGATGCCATACCTTTATCAACCATGTTAGCTTTGGATAAGATAAGAAATAAAAAAGTTGCATATGTTACTATCTCTAACAATAATTTTAAGTCTGTATTAGATTATAATAAAGATTTTTCATTTATTGATTATATAATAGTTTTAAATGGCGCATATATATATGATGTTAATAAGGCCAAAGCTTTATATAAAAGAAATATTGCTATCTCCATTGTAAAAAAGATAAAAAAAGTATTTGAAGATTACAATTTGTGTTTTTATACACTAGATTGGTGTAATTGTACGCAGGAATTGGTTGAAGGGGATAACGTTAGAAAAATTGGGGACTTTAAGGTTTTTAGCGCATTCCATAAAGATAATATTTTTAAAGTTGAAATAAGATGTAAAAATAAAAAAGAACAAGCTAGTGTTTTGAAAGAATTAGAAGAACTGAATTTAGATGTAAATTTTTTCTCTAGAAATAGTGAGAGCAAAGGATTTTTTGTAGAAATTGTCATGAGTGAATGTAGTAGATTGGACGCTGTGCAAAGAATATGTAAAGCTAGAAAAACTAGTTTAAAAGATTCAATTATTGTTACATGTTCTGAAGATGATAGTGATATTTTGAAAAAAGTTGGTTTAGCATATGCTGTTGATAATGCTAGTAACAAGGTAAAAAAGATGGTTGATAAAGTTACTTTATCCAACTTGGACAAAGGTGTAGAACGTGTGATTATGGATAATTTTTAAATAATATTTTATATAGTTAGAATTGCAGCTTTTTTTCTTCTGCTTTTCTTTTTTTTTAGTGTGTATTATAATAACTTTGTCTATGGGAGTGTTAGTTTATGAATTTAATAGTAAAAAAAGATGGAACATTATTAGATTATTTATATAATAATTTAGATATTCCAAAGAAAAAAATTAAGCAGTATTTAACACACGGGTCAATATATGTAAATAATAATAAAGTTACTCAGTTTGACTATAAATTAGTGTGTGGTATGAAAATAGTAATTGATACCGAAAAAAAGAAGAAAAGTATTTTACCATTTGAAATATTATTTGAGGATGAACATTTGATAACGGTTAATAAACCAAGTGGTCTTCTTACTATTGCTACCAGTAAGGAGAAAGAAAGAACATTGTATCATATTGTACGTGAGTATTTAGTGAGCAAAAATAGAAATTCTAAAGTATTTATAGTACATCGATTAGATAAAGATACATCTGGCATTGTTGTATTTGCAAAAGACGAGCGAACTAAAAAAATGTTGCAAGAGAATTGGAATGAATATGTTTCTATTCGAGAATATGTAGCTGTTGTACATGGTAAGTTAAAAAAATCTTCTGGTAGAATTGTTCAAAGATTAAGTGAAACCAAGACCAATTTAGTTTATGTTAGTAAAAAGGAAGATGCTAAGGAAGCAATTACTTCATATAAAGTTATAAAAGAAAATGAAAAGTACAGTTTAGTTTCAATAAATATAGATACTGGCAGAAAGAATCAAATACGTGTAGCATTTTCTAGTTTAGGCAATCCCATTGTTGGAGACAAAAAATATGGTGATAAAAAAGATGGAGAAAATAGATTGTTTTTACATGCTAATAGACTAAAGCTGTATTATCCACTTATTAAAAAAGATATTTTATTTGAAACTTCTAATCCTCAAGAATTTAGGAGAATTATGGGAAAATGAAAAAGAAAATAATTATTTTAATTAGTTTTTTTACATTTCTAATTTTATCATACTATATTTATAATCATTTTAGCAGTAATCAAAATGCTTTATCATTACAAAAAAGTAATACTAGTGATGAAGAAATCATAGATGATAGCGATTCAGCTGAGCTATTTGGCTCTAATTATAAAAAAGCCTTAGCTAAAATGAAAGATATGAGTTTAGAAGAAAAAATTGGTCAATTATTTTTAGTGAGATATGATAATAATTTGGCAAATAGCTATATAGACAAATACCATGTAGGTGGATTTGTTTTATTTGCCAAAGATTTCAAAGATATTACAAAAGACGATATGAGCACAGTAATTAGTAATCACCAAAAAAGAAGTTCTATTCCTCTTGTAATGGCTGTTGATGAAGAAGGGGGATTTGTTACTCGTGTTAGTCGCTTCCCAGCATTTAGAGATAGTAAGTTCTTAGCTCCGAAAGATTATTATGAAAAAGGTGGTTATGAACTGCTTGAGAATGTAGAAACTGAAAAGGCTAAACTTCTAAAAAGTATAGGGCTTAATCTAAATCTTGCTCCAGTAGCAGATATTAGTACTGATCCTAATGATTTTGTATATTCCAGAAGTTTTGGTCATAACGCAGAGGATACAAGTGTATTTATATCAAATATGGTAGGTTATGCTAATGATAATAACATATCTTCATGTTTAAAACATTTTCCAGGATATGGTAACAATGCTGATACCCATACTGGAGTGGCTATAGACAATAGAGAATATAACACTTTCGTAACTAATGATTATTTGCCTTTTCAAGCTGGGATTAATGTTAAGGTACCTTTTATCCTAGTCAGTCATAATGTTGTTGTCTCAATTGACGGTGATTATCCCGCTTCGTTAAGCAAAAAAGTTATAACCGATGAGTTGAGGACAAAGCTTGGCTTTAGTGGCATAATTATAACAGATGATTTGGATATGGAAGCGGTTAAGTCTTATGTTGATGGTGGAAATGCCGCAACTTTTGCAGTTAATGCCGGTGCTGATATGATAATTACTAGTGACTTTACACAA
This sequence comes from uncultured Erysipelotrichaceae bacterium, assembly GCA_902803685.1. The sequence goes on along the minus strand of CADCQR010000084.1, from coordinate 4,185 downwards.
ATGTACAATGAAATATTGGATGCTGTTAATAATAATGTTATAACTGAAGAGACTATTAATAGGGCAGTAAAGAGAATTATTGCTTGGAAATATACTTATGATCTTTTTTAAATGATTTTTTGATAATAATTGTTTTCTTGAAATATTATCTAATTTTATGCTTCATTTTTTACAAGATTATAATTAATTAGATTGAGGTTGAAATATGAAAGATAGTTATATATTACAAAAAAAATCTGATATAGGATTAATTCGGGAGAAAAATGAAGATGCCGGTATTGTCTTGGTTCATCCCAAAAACAATGCTATAAAACTTTTAGCTATTGCTGATGGTATGGGGGGAAAAGATTTAGGTGACGTTGCTTCCAGTTATGTCATTAGTGAGATTGGAAAATGGTTTAAAAGTAGTTCACCAAGTTTAATAAGCGATACCTCGAAACTTTCTACTAGACTTAAAGAACACATAAAAAATTTAAATAGCAATTTGATAAGCAAATATGGCTATAACAAGCTTGGAACTACCTTAACATTAGTTATAATAAACGAAAAGGAAACTTTGATTTTAAATATAGGGGATTCTAGATGTTATATATGGAAAGATGAACTAAAGCAGATTACAGAAGATGATTCACAAGTGTGGCTTTATTATAGAGCGGGAGAAGTCAATAAAGAAGATTTAAGATTTTTTTCAACGAGTAATTTTATCAGTGCTTGTATTGGATTAAGTAATAGCTTATGCACACCAAGTATAAAAGTTATTCCAAATGATTCTTATGATTTAATATTGTTATTGACAGATGGTGTAACAGATTTATTAACAGACAAAAAGATAAGTGAATTGATAAAAAAAAATAAGAAAAGGGATATCCTAGATAGGATTATACAGGAAGCTGTATATGTTGATCAAAAGCTTTCTGTGCCAGCAAGGCTTAGAACTAGATTTCAAGAATCTTTTTATGTTCCTAGCTATGGAAAAGACAATGCCAGTGGTGCTATATATATAAAATAATGGTATAAAAAAATAAAATTTTTTCATTATATTAATGGGAGGCATTTTAAATGAGAAAGTTTATTGGAATTTTATTTATATCATTATTTTTTTTGACTGGTTGTGGTAACGCCATGAAGACACCAACTAAAGCAGTAGAACAATATTTGAATAAATATCAAAATTTAGATGGAGAGGTTATGGCTCAACTGGATAGTGTCATATCTAGTGATGTATCAATGTCAGATGAGCAGAAAAAGGATTATAAAGACTTAATAATCAACCAATATAAAAATCTGTCTTATAAGATTGTAAATGAGAATATTATGAATGATACAGCAGAAGTAGAAGTTGAAATTGAAGTCTTGGATTATGCATCAAGTATTGGAGAAGCAAAAATTTATTATACAAATCATTTAGATGAATTCAATGATGAAGAAAAAAAAGATACAGAAGACGAAGATGTTGATGATTTATCTAGCTTTATTGATTACAAGATAAAAAGTATGAAAGACGTTAATAATACTCGCAAGGAAACCATTGTCTTCTCTCTTAATAAAGTTGATAAAGAATGGGTTGTTGATGACTTGAATGATTTAGATATTGAAAAACTACATGGATTGTATGAGGGATAGATAACTATTCCTTTTTAATTTGTTTAATTTTAATGTAAAAAAATTAATCTTTATGTTATACTAAATAGTAGAATAGAGGTGGTTTTGTGTTAGGTAGGATACAAGAGATTATTGATAATTCTGTTACGATAAAGTTGTCAATTGATATAAATTCTCAACCTAGCTTAATTAATTTACATGTTGTATTTGATGAGGGTAATAATAAGAGAAAGGTTGTTGGACAGATTGTTAATTGTACACAATCAATTATGACAGTTAATATCGTTGGAGAAATATTTGAAGGGCAGTTTACACCTGGTAGTAGTTCTAGACCATCTTTTAAATCAAAGCCAAGAATTGTAAAAAAAGATGAGCTTACGCTTTTGTTAGGTGATGCTGAGCAAAAGTTTGGTACAACTAATTTTGGTACTAGTAATGTCTATGATGGTTATAAAATAAATGTTGATATTAATGAGTTTTTCAGTAATCATTTTTCTGTACTTGGAAATTCTGGAGCGGGAAAGAGTTGTACTGTTGCATCTATTTTACAGAAGTTATTTTCTTCGACAACGACACCGCCGTTTAATTCAAACATTTTCTTCTTCGATGCATATGGAGAATATACTAATGCCTTTTCTTCTTTATCTTCAATTAATCCTATGTTGAATTATAAAGCATATACAACAAATATAGTTGATCCAGATTGCGAAATCTTGCGGATCCCAATATGGTTATTGGATGTTGATGATTTAGCCCTATTACTTGATGTCACTAGTGCAGCACAGCTACCAATATTGGAAAAAACATTAAAACTTGTATCCATTCTTACGGGAACTAGTCCTAATGTAGTAAAAAGAAAAAATGATATTATCGCTAGAGCAATACAAGATATTTTATTGAGCGGTGATGAGTCAACAAAAATTCATGATCAAGTTATTGCCGTACTTACTAAATTTAATACGGTAGAATTAAATTTGGAAAGTCAAATTGTTCAGCCCGGTTATATAAGGACATTAAAACAGTGTTTATTTGTAGATAAGACCGGTAAGATGCAGGAAATGGAACTTGTAGTTGAATTTATAAGAGGTTACATCTCTGATGCTGAAATATCTATTCCAGAAGAAGAGCTAAATAAATTCTATTCTCTTAACGATTTGGAAATGGCTATGGAGTTTGCCTTAATTAGTGAAGGTATTTTAAAGAGTTCAAAGGTGTTTGATTATGCAAATGTTTTGAGTGTTCGTTTACATACATTATGTACTGGAGATAATAGGGAATATTTTAATTACCCAATATACGTTACCCGTGATCAGTATATAGAGACATTGATTATGGATAGAACTACAGGCAAAAAATGTCAGATTGTAAACTTCAACATTAATTATGTTGATGATAGATTGGCTAAAGTATTTACTAAAATCTTATCTCGAATGTTATTCTTGAAAACTAGCGTAACTAAGCCTAGAGGAAGTGTGGCTTTTCATGTAATAATTGAAGAAGCACATAGATATGTTCAACACGACTCTGATATTGAAATTCTTGGATATAATATATTCGAAAGAATTGCTAAAGAGGGTCGTAAGTATGGAATGTTCTTGGCACTAATTACTCAGCGACCATCAGAATTGTCTGATACTTGTATATCTCAATGCTTGAATTTTATCATTTTAAGAACCTTGCATCCTAAGGATTTAGCTTATATTAAAGAAATGGTACCTAGCATTTCCTCTGAGATTGTAGCGCAACTTAAAAATTTGAAGCCAGGTAACTGTATTGCCTTTGGTAGTGCCTTCAAGGTTCCTATTTCTATGCATATTGATATACCTAACCCTCGACCTCTATCAAATAATGTAGACTTAACTAATGTTTGGTTTAAAAACAATAATGCACTCCAAAGTGTTCCTAATCAGTCATTAAATATTCAGCCTACTACTGATTATATTAGCGATGTTTCTATGGGTGGTGCTGCTATGGTAATGCAAGGCGCTGTACCAACAGGTGTTCCTATGATAGAAAATACAACTGGCGTATCTAATTTTCTTCCTGGTATGAATGCAGTTGCACAACCAAATGTTGTTTCCGATAATAATGGCTATGTTGTTCAACAGTTATCTGCGCCTCCTGGCGACGATAGAAATTTAGGTGTCGTAGTACAACAGCAACCGGTAGAGCAAGGACAAGGTGTTTAAAAAAACTTTAAAAAAATTTTTAAATGTGTTAGAATATTGTTGTGAATATGATAAAAATATGGAGGATATTTATGGATATAGATAAAATCAAAGGTCTCAGAGGATTCTTTGGTTCAAATAAAGAAGATACTGATAATGGTGACGACTCTAATGAACAGTATTATAATACTTCAAAGGAAGAGTATCATGTAAAAAATGGTATGGCAGGTTCTAAGATGATATTACTTGAACCTAGGGCATACTCTGAGAGTCAGCAAATTGCTGATTATTTAAAAAATAGGAATGCCGTAGTTGTTAATTTGAAAAGAGTTACACCAGATGTTGCAAAAAGAATTGTAGATTTCTTATATGGTACTATATATGCTATTAATGGTGATTTACAAAAATTAGGTGG
>CADCQR010000083.1 GCA_902803685.1 uncultured Erysipelotrichaceae bacterium | reverse complement strand
TAAAAGATTTTAAAAAGTGCATTGTTATAGATGTTACCTTAGTTTTACTAATAGAAACAATACAATTAATAAGTCATACGGGGGTATTTGATATAGACGATATGATTCTTAATCTGATTGGTATGTCTATTATGTATGCAATAACTACTGGGAAACATAAAATCTTATACAAGTATAAACGATTTATCATTACTTCTATTTTTTCGTGGATAATTACATTTTTAGTTTTTGGGATTTTAAGTTGGTATAATTTTGGAGATATTCCGACACCAATAGTTTTGCTTAGACTATGTGTAGCATTTGTGATTATAGAAACAATAATATATTCTGTATATGGATTTTTAAAAAGAAAAAAGTTCGGAATATTTTGAGATTGTGAAGAGAAGTAAATCTAGTGTACTACTGTATAAGATCTACTTTTTTTGTAGTATAATAATATTGATAATAGAAGGAAAGATAAAAATGAAAAAAATTAAAACTTTATTTGCCATTAGTTTAATTACATTAATTGCTATTCCAACTTTAGTTTTTGCAGAACCACCAGCTAAACCACCTGGAGAATCAAGTGGAGGGCCCAGAGGAAACAGCTGTTCATCAAATGTAACACATTCAGGTGCAACAACATTTTCTTCAAATAAAGAAGAAAGCAATAAAACATACTCAAGTTCAACAGCCGAACAAAATGCTTTATATGTATCAGGAGGAACAAGTACAATTAATAGTTGTACTATAAACAAAACTGAAAGTCCTAGTTCACATAGTGATAATTATGATTTCTATGGAACCAATGCAGCCATATTTGTAAGCAATAATGCTACTTTAAATATTAAAGGTGGAACTATCAGCGCTGATGCTTCATACGGAAATGCTGTGTTTTCATATGGAACTGGTGTTATTAATATTAGTGATGCTACTATTAATACATCATCAAATAATTCAGGCGGAGTTATGGTAACTGGAGGAGGAACTCTAACAGTAAATAAAGGAACTTATGAGACAAATGGGACAGGCTCTCCAGTTATTTATTCAACTGCTGATATTTTATCAATGGTGCTAATTTAACTGATAATGTTTCCGAAGGAGTTGTAGTTGAAGGTAAAAATTCTGTTACTTTAAATAATGTAACAATGGAAGCAACTAATACAAAATTAAATGGTAATTCAGAAACATATAAATCAATATTTATTTATCAATCAATGTCAGGAGATGCAGATGTAGGTACTTCTACATTTACAGCAAAAGACTCTAAAATTATAAATAATAAAGGTGAAATAGTTTTTGTTACAAATACTAATACAGTTATTACATTAGAAAATAATACAATAACTAATAATGATTCTACTGGAGCCTTCTTAAAAGTAACAACTGTTAAATGGGGAACATCTGGATCTAATGGTGGTAATGTAACATTAAATATGACTAATCAAAAGGCATCAGGAGATATTATTATAGATAATATTTCAACACTTGCATTAACTATGAAAAGTGATAGTGTTTTAGAAGGTGCTATTGACAAAGAAAACCAAGCTAAGAGTGTTACTTTAACTCTGTCATCTGATTCGGTATTATCATTAATTGCTGATACATATTTAGATTCTCTAACAAATGATGATAGTACAAATTCAAATATTTATTCTAATGGACAATATAAGTTATATGTAGATGGAAAAGAAGTAAGTATAAATTCAGGCAATTACGATTCATCAAATATAACTTCAAATACAACAGATATAACTACAACAACTAATGATAATACAAATAATCAAAATAGTAATATTATCTATTATATTGTTTGTGGCGTAGCTTTATTAGTGGTTATAGGTAGAGTTTCAGTTATAGCTGTTAAAAAAAGAATAATAAACCAATAAACTAGGAGAGTGTGTAATTTTTTATATAATCGATGGTGAAAAGTTAATCATCAATCTGTTCTTTAATTATACTATTTTTTGAAGTATGTCTCAGCAAATAAATTTATCTATGGAAAAAGAGGCAAAAATTTTAAAGCAAGCAAAAAATAGTCATTAACTAGCAGAATTAATAATCAAATGCTTTATCAAAATGTAAGACTTAAAAATAAAATTTTAGTTAAATGTATAATAGAACTTAGTATGATATTTATACATATTATTGTGAGTAGGTGGATGGAAACTCTACTTTTTAGTGTATAATAAATAATATAAGGTTTGTAAAGTTTGTAATCGCTACTGAATAGGTAATCATCTAAGAACATTTTGTCTTTGTGATATGTTTGTGTCAATGAAACATTGACTAGCAACGTTGAATGGTTATTCCTGCAATATAGAAAAAACTAATCCAAACTGTTATTTTATATAGAAATATGATATTGATAGTAAATATATAATAAATTTACATTTGCATAGGAAGTGAAAATATGGGTATTTTGGGAACTATAGCTAAAGAAATATTTGATGAAACAATTGGGTATGATGTATCAGAAAAGGCAATAAAAATTTTAGATAAGAAAATTGATGAAGATAAGAAAAAGCTATTAAAGGTTGGTAAAGGTAAAAAAGTCTTAATAGTTAATCAAAAATTATATACTTTTAAAGATATTATGAATGTATTCGATGAAACAGAAAAAATTAAATACAAAATAAAGGGTGAATTTGCATCTATAAAGTGCCATTTACATATATATAATACTCATAATATAGAAATTGCTGAGGTTAAAGAAAAGCTAATAGCTTTAAGAAAACCACTTTCTATGCAAACCAAAGTTGCAGATTTTGATTTTATTATTGGTGGTAAAAAAATGGCAAAATTGAAGTCGAAGGCCTTTTTAAAAGATAAACTTGAGTTAGATAATGGTTGGATTGTAAAAGGAAATATAACAGGTTTAAAATATAGTATCTTTAATAAAGAAGGGACAGAAATTGCCAAAGTTTCTACTAAAATATTATATTATGGAGATACTTACAAAATTGAATATGATGAAAACGTCAACGAACTTCTTGTATTAATGATTGTGCTAGCGATGGATATATTTCATGCGCCATCGAAAATAGAAAGTTTTAAAGATACTGTAGATTATAAATTATGGCACTGGTAAAGTATCTTTTGTTAGAATTAAAATTATCAGTAAAATAGAAGATAGTATTACAAACAAAATAATTTCAAAAATCTATGATATATGGATATACAAGGTAGGTGTTTAAAATGCAACATAAATCGTTAAATGAACAAATTGAGACAGTGATATCAATTTTGAAAGAGAATACCAAATTAATGGATATTTTAAATTTTATAGGAGAATTAAAATTACCTAATTTTTACATTGCAGCAGGGAGCATATTTCAAACAATTTGGAATTACTATGATAATAATGATTTAAATTATAATATAAAAGACATAGATGTTATATATTACGACAATAATGATTTATCAGTTGAAACAGATATTAAATATTATAAATTGATTAATGAATATTGTAAAAGAAAAGGTTATGAATATGAAATAGATGTTTCAAATGAAGCAAGAATGCATTTATGGAAAAAGGAAAAATTTAATATTGATGTTGAACCTTATATAAATTCAGAAGATGCAATTGATAAATGGATTGCTACAGTTCATGCTATTGGTATAACTAAGGAAAATGATGGGATTAAAATATATTCACCATACGGATTAAGTGATATTTTTAGCAAAACGATAAGACCAATTAAACATAAGTATAATACTAAGGAAATGTATGATAAAAAAGCAAATAGCTGGAATGAAAGATTTGAAAATTTAACTATCATTGAGTGGTAAAAGAATCATAATAGATAATATAAGTTTTATCTTATAATAATTGGTTTATTTCTGATATCGAGAGTACTTATTACAAGAATATATGCATATTAAAAAAATTAAGGAGTGAATAAAATGGAATACGTACAAGTATTTGATGAAAATAAAAATGCCTTAAAAGAAAAAGTTAGTCGTGATGAAAAATATGATTTACCAGTAGGAAAATATTTTATGGTAGCGCTAATATTCATTGAAAATGCAAAAGGTGAATTTTTAATGCAAAAAACGTCCAAATCTCGACATTCATGTATTGCAACTACTGGAGGTAATGTAATTTATAAACATACAGCAATAGAAACTGTAGTTAAAGAATGTAAGGAAGAACTTGGTATTGATATCTTGGTAAAAGATATTAATTATGTAGATACAGTTCTATATAAGAATTGTTTTCTAGAAACTTTTTATGCAAAAATGGAATTAGATCCTAACAAATTACTTCTTCAAACAGAAGAAGTAGAAAGCGTTAGATGGTATACAAAAGAAGAAATATCTCGATTTATTGAAACCAATGAATTTAGAGAAGGAAATATTCATCCCTATAAAAAATTATTAGAATATAAAGAAGGACTTATTTCCAACAGGTAAATAGCCTAAGTTTTATTCCAGAAAAATATTTCTAATAAATAGGAATGTTAGAGTAATTAGGGTGATATTATTAATATAACGGTTTTAAAAATGGTAAGGTGGTGTAAATTATGTTAGAAAGAATTAGTAAATTAGATAAATATATACAAGAATATATATCGTTAGGTATTAAAGTAGGATTATTTAATGATAATAATTTAGATAGAGTTGTTTCTAGATTAGAAAGAGTTCGTTTTAGTTCAAATAATTATTTGTCAGGGGATGCTCATTCAAATCCTATTAGAGATCAAAATAATGTTAGAAAATCCTATGGAATTGATGTACAAATTAATGAGAAAAAGACAAAAAATTCTGGTAAATACTATTTTGAAGATGAAGTGGTTTTTCACGAATTAACTCATTGTATTAATGGTATTTATGAAAATTGGTTTGAAAATTTATCTTTATGGTTTGATTTTGATAAAATATTAAGAAAAAATTTTAATGTTGAAGATGATGCCATTGAGCAACTATCAAGCAATGCACAATATAGACAAAAAGCTTATGCTTGGGAAGTGTTAGATGAATTTGTAGCTCAATATGTTGCTCAAATGTTAGTTAATGCAAAGTATGGTAAGAATGTTTATCGATTTGAAAATAAAGTAATTAGGCAGTCTGATCCATTGTTATCTGTTTATACTGATTTTAATGATTACCATGAATTTTATGAAATTGTTTTGAATTTTATAAAGCCCATTTATGGAAATGATGTAAATAGATTTATTTCTGATTCATTGGACGATACCGTGATTAATAAAATATTTTCTTCTTATGTCGGCAAGAATAATGGATTTAATAGTCTTTATTGTATTCTTGGTGAAATGGGAAACATTGGTTTTGCTGTTGCATCAAGAAACTTTACTAAAGAACAGTGCGCTACTGATAGAGATATGATTGCAAGGAATCCAAAAAATTTCTTTAAGCATTATAATAATTGTTTAAGTCTAATTGATGATGTTTTGCATGAAAATTTGGTTATTCCAGGTGTTGCAGGTCATTTTGGTAATAGTTCAAACTAAATGTTAAAAACTGATTAATAATAAGACCCCAAACGCGCGACATAAATTCAAAAACATAGGATATGATTCAGAAGACCGGTAGTCCTTATGCATACAGAAAAAAGATAACAAATATTATAGACTTTTAATTAGAGATTAAAAAATAATAATTTTAATAGTAAATCAGTTTATAAACGTGTTATATTTATATTGGGAGGAATACATTTATGGTAGATGTTGTTTTAGGAGCCTTTTATGGCGACGAAGGCAAGGGAAAAGTAATTGATTATTTGTCAAAAGAAAGTGATTATGCTGTACGATTTTCGGGTGGAAATAATGCAGGACATACTATTGAAGTAGATGGAAAAAAATTTGCATTTCATTTGGTTCCAAGTGGTATTTTAAATAAAAATATAAAGGCAATTTTAGGAAATGGAGTAGTTATTGATCCTAAAGTTTTAATTGAAGAGATTAATACTTTAAAAGAAAATGGTTACAAAGTTAATAATTTATATATAAGTGACAAAGCACATTTGATATTGCCTTATCATATAGCCCTTGATGGTATGTTAGAAGACATCAGAGAGGGTGCAAAAATAGGTACTACAAAAAGGGGAATTGGCCCTGCATATTGTGATAAATATGAAAGATGTGGTATCCGCATGGGTGACTTTATAAGCGGTAATTTTAAAAGCCTTTTAGAAAGAAATATTAGAAATAAAAATGTTATCTTAAAAGCCTATGGATATGAAGAAATTAAATTTGATGACGTCTATAATGAGTACTCATCATATGCTAAAATACTAAAACCATATATATGTGATACAACTGTAATGCTACATAAGGCAATCAAGGATAATAAGAAGATATTGTGTGAGGGAGCTCAAGCAACGTTATTAGATATTGATTTCGGAAGTTACCCATATGTAACATCAAGTAATCCAACTATTGGAGGAGTATCAACCGGAACGGGTATTGGTTCTAGGTATATAAATGAAGTGTATGGTGTTATTAAGGCATATTCATCTCGGGTTGGTGAAGGGCCTTATGTAACAGAACTTAAAGATGAAATCGGAGATAAAATAAGAGAATTAGGCCACGAGTATGGTACTACAACAAAAAGGCCAAGAAGATGCGGATGGCTTGATATCGTAGCTTTAAATTATGCTATTATGCTTAATGGTATTACTGGTATAGCAATGAATCATCTTGATACTGTTGGTAAATTAGATAAAATTAAATTGTGTGTTGCCTATGAATATAATGGAAAAAGAGAAGAATATTTTAATACAAATAGTGATTTTTTAAATAATGCTAAACCAATTTATGAAGAATTTGAAGGCAATTTTGGAGATATTAGTAATTGTAAATCATATGAAGAGTTGCCAGTTAATGCGAAAAAATATATTGAAAGAATTGAAGAATTAACTAATACGAAAATAAAATTTATTGGAACTGGACCTGGAAGGGACGAGATAATTGTTAGATAATAAATTTAAGTAGGATAATACTCATATAATTAATTGTTATTATATGAGTATTATTGTATATAGCCATATACTTTTCCTAAAAATAAATCTAACAAATAAAGTCTTTATAATATCTGTTATGGCATTGGCTGATAGGTATCAAAAAAATTTAAATACTAGAAAGTGAAATAGAAAAATTTGTATTATTGATTACCTTTCTCTTTAAATAATATATGATTTTATTTTATGAAAAACCAGTTTTACTATTCTTGAATATGCTGTACATGTGTGATATGATTTTGACGATAGAGGAGAATTTTTATGAAGAATAAAAAGAGTACTATGTTTGTTGGGTTTTTGTTATTTATTTTGTTAGTCATTTCGATTATTTGGGGCAAAAATCTTATAAACAAAAATATATTTGGGGCAAATGTTTTAAATATATTGTCTTCAAATGATAATAAAGATTTAGAAAGTGAAATAATTGCTTATGCCAAGAAAGAAGGTTTTAAGGTAACTTTTACTTATATGGGGGATCTTGATATTGTTGACGAATTGAATGTTAATTCAAAGAATTATGATGCCGTCTGGATTTCTAATTCAATGTGGTTTTATATGTTGAACGATTCTAAGTTAACTAGTGAATCTAAAAGTATTAGCATAAGTCCTGTTGTAATGGGAATAAAAAGAAATAAAGCTAAAAGTTTAGGATTGATAGGAAAAAATGTTACAAATAATGATATTTTAAATTTGATAACAAAAAGAGAAATCAAATATGTAATGAGTTCAGTAACACAAACTAATGATGGAGCAACTTCATACCTTGGTTTTTTAAATTCCCTTGCAGGTAGTCCAGAAGCATTAAAGGAAGAAATGCTTGATGATCCAACTTTGATTAACAATATGAAAAATTTATTTAAAGGTGTTGAAAGAGTATCTGGAGACGAAGATTTTTTAGAAACCATGTTTATTAATGGTGACAATTATGAGGCGGTAATTGCTAGCGAATCATCATTAATTAATATTAATAAAAAATTGAAAGAAAGTAATAAAGAAGAATTATATTTAATTTATCCAATTGATGGGGTACCTATCAATGATTCTACCTTGGCTTTTATTAATCATTATGAATATGCAAAAAAGAAAGATAATTATTTAAAATTACAAAAATATTTAAGAAGTAAAGATGGACAAGATAAATTAAAGTCTTTGGGTAGAAGAACTTGGTATGGAGGCATTTCAAATGAGAAAAATAGTAATATCTTTAATAAAGAATGGGGAATTGATACAAATAAATATTTAACTGGCACTAAGTTTCCGTCTAAAAAAGTAATCACAAAAGCTATAAATCTATACATAGAAGAGTTGAGAAAACCTTCACATACTGTATTTTGTTTAGATTATTCCGGAAGTATGTATGGTGAAGGAAATGAAGCCTTGGTTGAAGCAATGGATTATATTTTGGATTATGACAAGGCTAGTTCATCAAAACTACAGTTTTCTAAATTTGATAAAATAACAGTGATTCCTTTTTCTGGTAATGTAATGGGAGCTATAATTACTGAGAATGGAAAAGAAACCTCTGAAATGATTAGTAAGATAAGAGATTTACAGCCAGGTGGATCAACAGCCTTGTACGATTGCGCAATTTCGGGCTTAAATATTTTAAGTAACGAATCTGATGATTATACTAAAACAATTATTTCTATGACAGATGGAAGAATAAATGAAGGTAGTTTTTATGATTTGAAAGAGGTATATAATAGGCAAGGTTCCAATATTCCGATTTATGGTATAACATTTGGTGATGCGGATGATAATCAATTAGAAGACATTGCTGATTTATCAAATGCAAAGGTGTTTGACGGTAAAAGTGGATTGTTAGCAGCATTTAAAGAAGTAAGGGGGTATAGTTAGTGAAAAAAAGATATATATATTCCGCTTATTTATCTTCGATATTCTTTATTGTTATATATGCTATATTATCTTTTAATGTTTTTATATCAATCCCTTTAACTGCTATAGTGTATGTAGGCGGAATATTTTTATTTAAAGAAAAAGATGTTAGAAAGTATGATCCTAACACTCTGATGCATTACTGTTATCTAATAAGTAAAATTGACAATTATACTAAGTTTATTAAAAATAAAGATGTAAATAAGAATATAAAGGAAATATCATCAAAAGCTGAGAAGGTAGTTGTTATGTTAGAACAAAAACCTAATAAAATTACACAAGTATATGATAGTTTCGATTTCTATTTACCAAAGACTATTGAAATATTAGAAGAATATGTATTGCTTATAGATAAAGAAAAGAAAAACGATTATGAGAACAAGTTCTATAATGACATTAATAACGTATTGAATTATATTGAAAGTGAAATAGAAAAACTCGTAGAAAATATGAATTATACAAAAATGCTTGATATAAATGCTAGTATTGAAATGTTCAAGAAATCAAATTATGTAAGTAATTCAAATAATGAGAAAGAGGGAAGTGATTAGCATGTTTAAGGAGGGAAAAAAAGAAAAAATTATCGGTATAACTATATTAGTTATAGTCATATTACTTGTTGTAGTAATTAAGGGAGTAATCGATTTAAAATCCGATAAAAATCTTACAGTTATATATGGCGCTGTAGGTGGCGGTAAAGAAGATTTCCTTGCTGACGAAGAATTCAATAAAATATTAAAAGATAAATATAGAATAAAATTTGTTGCAGATAGTTGGGGTAATGGAAGTTCTGTTTCTAAGCCACTTGTTAGAGAATCAGTCCATTATGGTAATACATCTTTACCGGAAAGTTCCTTATCAATAAGTAATGATTCTTGCTCAAAATATGATTTGTTATTTACCAGTGATGAGAGATATTTGACATATTATAGAGGAGCTCCTAAAGATGATGAAGCAGAGCGTTATCGTGTGTTAAAGGGATCATTAACACTGAATACCCCTATAGTTTTCTATAGTTGGGATACAGTTGTTGATGCCTTAGAGCGAGAGAATATTGTAACTAAGGAAGATGATGTATACTATATTACAGATTTCAATAAACTACTTGATTATATTTTAAGTGACAAGACATGGAAGGATATAGGCCTTAATGATCTATTTGGTAATATAAGCATTGCATCAGTTGATCCAGTATCTTCTTCTCCGGGAGCAACATATTATGGTTTGCTACTAACAATTTTAACGAATGGAAACGAAAGTGAAGGAGCGAGAGAAGCAGCACTTCCTAAATTAAAGAAGTTGTATGATAAGTCTGGTTATATGGGAGTTACACCAGCAGATTTATTTGAGAAGTTTATGAAAATAGGTCAAGGTACCTATCCTTTAATAGTAGATTACGAAAAGAGCTTGATGGAATTTAGAAATAGAGATCCAGAAGGTTATGATAATGTTAAAGATCGCTTGAGAATTTTATATTCAAAACCCACTGTAACAAACTCACATTGTATTGCAACATTTACAGAGAATGGAAATAAATTTTTAAAAGCATTTGATGATAAAGACATTCAGAAGTTAGCTTGGAAAAATTATGGATTTAGAGTAGAAGGCTCAGGAGGAATAACCGATGTTTCGGTTGTTGATATGCCGGGGATACCTTCTAAAATTACTAGTGGTGCAAAAGGTCTAAAAATGGATACCTATAATAGATTAATTGAATATTTGGAAAAAGGAGTGTAAATATATGGGATTTATTAAGGCGATTGAAACAGCAACAAAAGGACAATTAGCTGATACGTTTAGAGAGGTTATTCGTTATGAGAATAAAAATAAAAACTTATTAATTAAGAAGATTTCTACACCAAACGGTGTAATATCAAATGAGTCAAGGTTATTTGTTGAACCTGGGCAATGTGCGATTTATACAGATAATGGAGCAATCAAAGATATTATTACAGAATCTGGGATGTATTTTATGGACACATCAGCTCCATCATTATTTCAAGTAAATATATTTGAAGGTATTGGTAAAACCTTCCTAGAGGCAATGAAAAGAATTGCTTATGAAGGACAAATTATTACAACACAAGCAGTATATTTTGTATCTTTAGCAGAACTTACTAACATTGAATATATTACTAAGAACTTTATTTTATATAAGGATCCAGAATGGGGACCAATGGATATTAAATTATCTGGATCTTATGGCATAAAGGTTTGTAATCCAATGAATTTATTGACAAATGTTAATAGTAATAGTGATGAATATTATTTTGAAAATATAAGAACACAAATTGAAAATTACATTAGTAAAGAATTAATGGAAAAAATGAATGACTTTAATGTTTCTTTTGACTCTATAGCTAGCAAGATGTCTGAAGCAACAGATGCTATATTAGCAGAAATCAATAAAGATATTGAAGATTTAGGTATTGCTATAACTAGAGTAGTTGTTGGGGAAATAACTGTTCCTGAAGAAATTAAAAAAGCAATGTATGAAAGAACAAAAATTAAGATGAAGGCAACTAGTGTTGATTCAGAACAAGCTGATGTTTATACTAAGTTAAATACCGCAGAGGCTATGAAAGATATGGCAAATAATCAAGGAAATGCTGGTACTACAATAATGGGTATGAATATGGGTAATACATTAGCTGGAATGGTTAATAGTAATATCAACAGTACAAAAGATAATAATAATGATTCGCAAGAATAAAACTTATGTCTATTTAAATACATTTAAGGTAGGATTATATCCTGCCTTTTTATGTTATAATTTATTATGTAGTATTAAATACTTTTTTAACAGTAAATAATTACTAATAAATCCATTTTTTAGAAAGAATGAAATGAGAGGATAAGCATATATGAAAACAATATTGGCTAGTAGTCCACTAATTATATAAAATAATTAGGTTAAGGAATAGTAAATATATGTTAACAGTTTTCGTTATGTCAAAATTATAAAAAACAATGATAAAGACTAGTAAAATTAACTAGTTTAAATAGCAAAACTAAAAAAATTATAAAGTCTTATATTGAAATACTTGACTTTATTATGAGAGGAGATAAAAACGAATGTACAATTATAAGAAAAGCCACTTTAAAAGATTTAAAAACAATTCAGGAGTTAAATAATTCTTTATTTGAATTAGAGAAGGAAAATTATGATTCCACATTAGTTAAAGATTGGCCTTTGACTAAAGAAGGACAAAAATATTTTGAAGATCTAATTAATAACCATTATGTAATAGTGGCTATTATTAATGATGATTTAATAGGTTATTTAGCTGGATCTATAAATGAAAAAGGCTCATATGTAGAAGTACAATATGGTGAAATAAATAATATGTTTATAAAAAATGAATATAGAGGTTATGGAATTGGTAAACTTCTCATAAATAATTTTAAAGAATATTGTAAATCAAAGGGTATTTCTAATATGAAAGTAATTTCTAGTTATAAAAACAAAAAAGCAATTGATTTTTATCGTAGAAATGGTTTTGAAGAATTTGATATTACTTTGACCACAAAAATTTAAGGGTACTAATTATAGTGGGTTCATTAAGCTATCAATTTTATTGATTTTTAATAATGCTAGTATTCACATTGAATGTCTAATTTTCAATTGAAAAAGAATACTGTGATATATAAGAAGAGAAATAGTCTTAAAGAGTAAACACCATAAATGGTTACAGAAAGTGAATGAATAGATCTCAGTCAAAAATATTTCAAAAATATTTTAACACTAGAGTATCACAACTAATTAAATAAATTCGTTAGTTTAAAAATTAACTATCAAGATATTAAATTTTAAGTTAAAAACAACTTACAAAATATATTATACGAGGAAGTGTTAAGATGAACAAAGGAAAATATATAAATGATATTAATAATAGATTTAATGGAAATGCAAAAAATATATTATTAAGTCAGGTTGAACTATTTTATGAAAATAATAACATTATAGAAAAGACAATGTATGAAGTTGGAGAAGATGTTAAGTTGACGAAAGGAACATTTATACATGGGATTTTTGGGGGCATAGATAATTTCAAATTTACTATAAATAATGGATTTATTGCTACTGATTTTACAAAAGAACCAAGACCAAATAAAATTTGTAATAGCGTTGGTATGTGGAATATACAAGAAGATATATTTTTAAAAGATTATATAAATCAATATAGTGGCTTTACCATTACATATTCTATAGGTAGGGGACCTGAATCTAAAACTGTAAGTAAATTAATTCCATATCATAAATTTGATGAAGTAACAGAAGCAATTAATGATGAAGAGGAAATATGGTCATATTGGGGAGATAAAACTAAAGAAGTTTCATTTATTCCAAGTTTAGTTTCTAACAAAAGGCAAATAGCATTTATACTTAATATGGATTCTGACTATGCAAAAAAAATGGCTTATAATGATATTTGGAATCTAGACTTTGATGCAGAAACATTAAAACCATTTTTAGATTATAGATATGCAGAAAAATTTATAGAGCAGGATAGAATTAATAGAAATGCATCCACCACTGATAGAGAATCGGCGATTATGTTTGGACTACCAGCCTCATTAATTGAAGGAATATTTGTAGGAAGAAAAATTGAAAATGACGAAAAATCTTTAAATTATATTAAAGGCAAATTGCCTGACTGTTATATTTGTAATTTAGATGGTAAAGTAATTGTTGGTAATAAAAAATGAAATCAATAATACATTTTATTTTGTAAATGGCGGTGTTTAGAAAATATACTAGTCTTCATATAGTGATAAAATATAAGCGATAAATAAAAATAATAGAAATTGTTAGTATTTGAAAGGAGAATTATATAATGCAAATTATAGAGATAATTGTAGAAAATAAGAAATATCAGATTGAATGGGCTTTATCAGAACATTTTGATGAATTAAAAGGTAAGAAGTTTATGCTTAATGAAGTTGCGGCAGATCAAATTGTAATGATTGATAATTTATCAGAAATTGCAAAGATATTACTGTCAGCAATAGCAGGAGCTGTTATACAGCATTTAATTGATAGTAATTGTCAAATAGAAAGCATCTTTAAAGGCGGATATTTTATTGTCAAATAACAATATATTAATAAATAATTTACTTATTATGAAAAAATTACAAAGATATAAAGAAAGTAGATACTAGTATGAAAGAAATAGATTCAAAAATATTAAATGCTGTTGCTCCTTGTTCAATGTTTTGCGCTACATGTACAGGATGTAATTATTGTGTCATCAGTTTCCATCAAAAGAATTATAGTATTTACACATAATCTTAATACAATTAATATTGCTAATTCTCAACATAATGGCTTATTTGTTTATGGTGTTTTTGGGAAAAAGGAAAAATGTTTTATTTATAAAAATACTAGATTAATAGACTTATTAAGTAGGTTTTAAATGTATCACACCAATAAATGGTATAATAGTAAAAAAGAACTAGATGAACTTAATCATCTAGTTATAATATGCTATATTTTAATGATTTGAGATGTTTTTCTATTAAATATCTTTAATTTATACTTACCTTTTAATATAATGTATTCGTTTTCATATTAAGCACTGTAAATACATAAAAATTTAATTGCCTGTTACCTTTGAATCTTTAGATAGAAATCTATGATATAATACTTATATAAATCTAAAAACGAAAGGGAGTAGTGATAAACTAAAAAATATTGATACAGTCATTAAAGGTATGATCGAAAAAGAAGATATTACGGAGTTAAGTAAAATTGCTGATCTTGATTGGTTAGTAAAAGATCACATTGATGAAATTGAACTAGCTAATATTTCTAAAGATTATGATTATTTATTGATAAATTATGATATAGTTGAAAACTTATCAGAAGAATTTTATAAGATAATTGCAAACACAAGATTAAAAGCCATATCGACAGATATAGCTGGAATGGATTTGGCAAAACCAAAAGTTGCAAAAGAAAGCGGTATATATTTACTTAATACATCGAATTACTGCACGGAAAGTGTAGCAGAATACTCAATTGCTCAAATTTTTTTATATGCTAAACAAATACATTCAGCATATATAGATTATCAAGATAATTCTGAAATGCTTTCAAGGAAAATTACTAATTATTAAATAAAACAATAGGAAATGTTGGGCTGGGTAATATCGGCAAAAGAGTTGCAGAAATATCGCAAGCATTTGGCATGAATGTAATAGCATATAACCATAATCATAAAGGGGTTAAAGGTGCAAAACTTGTAGATTTAGAAACTTTATTTAAAGAATCAGATTTTATATCACTTCATCTTAAAACAATTCCTAATGTGACGGAAAGAATAATAGCTAAAGATTTATTAAAGTTATGTAAACCAACTTGTTTTATAGAAAATCGGGGGGATTATAAACTGATTAATAATGAAGATTTAATATCGGCACTAAAAAACAATAGCATAGCCGGATATGGAGCTACATTAAATGATAAAACAAAAGATTTAAAAGGGTTAGCAAATGTAATATTATTGCCAGCAAATGCTTGGTTTAGTGATGAATCATTATTAAATCTAAAGTGTATATGGATGAATAATATTATAGAATTTGATAAGGGAAATATAATTAATTTAGTGGAGGAGTAATATGAAAAAGAACGTATATGCAGAGAATTGCCCTGCGGATAAAATAAGAGAGTATATAGAAGAAATTATTAGTTTACAAAAAGGATTTATACTTAGTGGTGAGGCGGTTCCAGAAGAGTTTTTAATACCAAGTAGAATAGAATTATCACCTGAAAATATAAGCTTTTTATTAAATAGTAAATTAGTTGATTTTATTGGTGCAGGAAAAACAGGTAGTGAAATTAATTTTTACTGGAAACAAACAGGCCCAGATGAGTTGCCTAATTTGGTAGGCGGGTATCCTGCTTTGGAAGTGAGAGTAAGATTAGAAGAAGATGGCAAATATTATCTAACATATATTAGAGAAGAGGCTTCAAATGAAAAAGCAGCATTTGAATGGGATGTAGAAAATCAAAACAATAAGGCGGGTACATTAACTGTGTCTAAACGAACTGATGCTCTAGAAGATATGGTTGACATGGATGAAGAAAATCATCCTAAAATAATGCAAATTAATAGTAGAAAGTGAGTATATAAAGATTTAAAACGATTAATTGATATTATAATCTTACATACAATTTTATATAAAAACAGAAATTTTAAATGACGCAAGGTGATAAAAAAGTAAATGACATTAATAAGTACTATTACATTTAGTGGGTGCTTATTATGAAAGAGTATTTAAGAGTATTAGATAAAAGGAAAATGTTATTAGTTTTTTATTTATTTATATTTGATTATTATTTTAACCATAAATATATATTAATTTTTTTAATAGAGAGGGAGTAACATTATGGTAATACATAATATGGAGTTGCAAAAAGAGTATGATAGGGTAGTTAATACAGCTACGAAGGAGTCAATCTTAATGAGGTCGTTTGATTTATTTGGTGATGATTCTCTCTATTTTGCAAGTGGACAAAGTGCATATTTTAATAAACAAATCGAAGAAAAAGGCTTAAATGATTTAAGAATTGACGAATATGATGCCGAGACACTTAGACAATTGTATTTATTGGTTAACAGGGGTTTTGGCAGGCCAAAAGATTATGGTGTTAAGGGAACTATGCTATATGTATGCGCAGCAGGAACTGGTGAATTAGATTACTCACGCCAAAGCTTCCCATCTGGTATTTTGGAAGATATTTTTGGGTGGTCTAGGAATAGAATTTACCCATGGAAAGATTACACAGGAGAAGATAATACAAGAGTTGATTTTGTTGTTGGTGAAGAAGAAGCTGATTACTGGATGCGCGTTGTAGAAAAGCAAATAGAAGATAGAAGAATTAATAATCAACCGCTTATGATTGATGACAAAGCATTGAATGACGAAGAGCTGGAAGAGTTTAAAAAAAGAGTACATTCATTGTTCAAAAGACTTTGTGTTGGCCAAAACCGCATTTATTTTATAAATATTTTACAAGTTTTAAACAATCGTGTATCTGGTTTTGCTGAGCATTTAAGAACTGGTCAACTTTCAGCTAAGGAATACGATGATGAGATTGCCAAGTTGAGTACAATAGATGATATGATTAATCGATATCAGATGAAAGGTGATAATTTTGATTATAAAGCAAGGCAGTTTATCTATAAGCAAAAAAATGGGCATAGCCAATGGGGATTGGCACTTTTTGGTAATATAGAAGGAGATATTCCATATGTTGATGTTAGAACCAAATATTCACTTATACAAGAGTATTTTAGAAATTTAGGCTATATGGAAGGTGAAGTTATTAGCCCTGAAAAAATACAGGAGTTATGTACCAACCAGAATTTGTCGCCAGACACTGAGAAATTAAATTCAATAAAATAGAAAATATAAAATTAATAAGATAAAATATAGTATATGGGATTAAATAATATATCCCCTAGTAATAAATTATTGTTTAATTGTTACTATGTAATTAGATGGAAATGAATAACACGAAAATAGATAGAGTAACGATAGAAGATAACGAAAAATTTTTAAGACAAATATCAACTGATGTTGATTTTGAGAATGATAGTTATTATGAATATATAGAAGCACTAAGAGACTATTGTCAAAATAATGCAGTATATGCTTTAGCACCTGTACAGATAGGTATTCCTAAAAGAATGATATACTTAAGAAACACCACTTCAGATATGACTAAAAATAAGGATTCAAATTATGATGAAAGTGTGGTTTTAATTAATCCGATTATCATCAGTGCTAAAGGTCATACTAGATTTCTTGAAAGATGTGCAGTTGCCTTGACTATGTGGCTATTGTTGATAGGCCATATTCAGTTCAGTAGAATATTATGATATTAATGGCAATAAATTCTATGATACTTTTGAAAGTTTTAAAGCTACGGTTTTTAGCCATGAATATAATCATTTGAATGGTATTTTGCATATTGATTTATCTGATAATGTTTATGAAATGCCTTTGAACGAATTGGTTCTGGTACGACGAAAGTTAATTATCTAAGACTTTCAGTAAGCAAAAAAAATCGCGAAGCAATAAGAGAAAATTTAGGTATAGACTTTGGTACACTTTATTTTGTTTTATCATATGGTGATTTTAAGAATGAAGGTATATCTGAAAAAGATTATTATAGAACTGTATATTCTGACATGTTTAAGTATAATTCTGAGTTATTACATACCGTTAACTTATTTGCAAACGATTTTACATCTGATACTCTTGCTACCGCCATTAACATAATTAAAGATGGCATTAAAACAACGGATGAAATGACTTCTGCTATAAAAAAACATTATGTTAATATGTAATGATAATTAGTAACTATGTAGTATTTTAATATATTTTATTATAAGTAACTGGCTATAAGTTTTAAGTAGTTCTGTTACTTTTTTTGTTTGATATTATTTTCTTTTATATTTGCATTAAATATATATATTTAGTTTAATACTTTGAATGTTGAACCTTTTAAAATTTTTCTAATTGTTTAATTATTATATTTGAAAATTTAAATTTTTATGTAAAACGTCTGCAAATTCACCAATTACTATAAAATTAGGAAAACAAGATGAGAGCTTGACAGAGGTAATTGAAGGTCAAAAATTTGGCGATATTGTAACTTCTTATACTGGTAAAATTAAGAGTGGTTATGTTTTGGATAGAGTAGAAAACTCACCATTAACAATAACTGCTGATGAAGAAAAAAATGTAATTAAAGTTTATTATATTAGTGCAATGAAAGATATGGCCATTGAGATTCCTAATACTGGAATTGATTCTGACAATTCATATTTAGAATTATTTATCGGATTAATTTATTTGGCTGGCATCTCAGTATTCTTTCAAAAAAGACAAAATAACAATTAATAAGAAGGCTATCAGAAATGATAGCTTTTTTGTATCTAAGATTTTATAAATGCCATTGCTGTTGATAAAAATTGTATAAAATTTTATTGGTAATTTAAGAGTACTTTGATACAATATATTTGGTGATTATATGATAAAGTGTCCAAATTGTGGTGGAGAAATGGACTTTGAACCTGGTGCTCAGCAGATTGTTCGTAAGTACTGTGCGTCAAAGTTTGATCCAAAGAATTTAGAAGTTGAAGTGCAGATGTCCAAAGAAACTGAAACAAAGACATCTAAAGAAGATGAGGGAAATGGAACCTATGAAGGGAAAACGTATTGTTGTTCTCAATGTGGAGCGTAATTGTTGACTTTTGATGAAACGGCTATAACTTTTTGTAGCTATTGTGGTTCCCAAGCTATGATAGAATCTAAAATGGTTAAACAAAATAATCCTGATTTTATTATACCTTTTGTAAAAAGCCGCGATGATTGTATTAAAGCGTATAAGAGTAAAGTTGCGAGAGCTTTGTTTATCCCAGATTATATGAAAAGTGATATTACAATTGAAAAATTTAGAGGAATATATTTACCTTATTGTATTTATAAGCTTGAAAAACATGGATCATGTTCTAATAAAGGTCAAAAGTATGTTCGTAGACGTGGGGATTATGTGTATTATGACGATTATAAGATAATAGGCGATGCAGATATTTCCTATGATGGAATATCATATGATCTAATATCTAAATATTATGATAAATATAGTCATAGCATCCCATTTAATTATAAAGAAAAAGAGGTATTTAATCCTAATTATCTAATTGGCTTTTACGCTGATACTATTGATGTAGACAGTAAAGTTTATGAAAAAAATGCAACTTCTATAGTAAGATATGATATACAGAAAAGAATGATGTCATATAGCATATTTCGAAAATATGGCTGTCATAATCCGCATGTCTCTGTTAGTGTTACAGATAAGAAGATTGGTATGTTTCCTGTTTACTTTTTAGCTATCAGAAATAAGGATGATAAAACGGTAAGTTATGCTGTAGTAAATGGTCAAACTGGAAAAGTAGCTATGGATTTGCCAATATCTTTTAAAAAATATGTTATTGCCTCGTTATGTTTGAGCTTGCTTCTTTTTCTATTAATTGACAATATGTTTGTTATTACGCCAAAGACAATAGCTATGTTATCTATTTTGAGTGCATTTATTAGTTTGATAATATCATGGCAGCAAGCTAGTTTAATGTGCAAAAGAGAACAGCATCTTGACGATGAGGGATATATGTCTATTGAGAGTAATAAGAGCGATAAGAAAAATAAAAAAAGAATCTTTAAATATATATATAAAGATTTAATTGCTATTTTCATTCCTATACTTGCTTTGACTATTAATTTTGTGTATGATGCCTATTACTATGGTGCCAGTATTTTTGCATTTATATTAGTATTATTGACTTTTAAAGATTTAGTTAATGAACATAATGCATTATCGACTAATAAGCTACCTCAGTTAGAAAAAAGGGGAGGAGATATGTAATGAAAAAGAAATTTGTATTTATTTTACTTTTATTGTTTATATTTCCTTTTATGATGTTAAATGTTCATGCAGAAGAAGTTTTTACCTATAAGGTACTTATTGAAGATGACGCGGATTTGTTAACTGATGAAGAAGAAGAAAAATTATCTAAATCAATGAAGAGATTAACGGAGTTTGGAAATATTGCTTTTAAAAGTATAGATAGTAATGATACTAGTACAGCTAATTTTGCTAGTAGTTATTATCATAGTAATTTTGGTACTTCTAGTGGGACACTCTTTGTTATAGATATGGCTAATAGGCAAATATATATTTTTTCTGATGGTAAGAATTATTCTGTTATAACAAATAGTAAGGCAGAAATAATTACTGATAACATATATACTGCTGCTACTAATAAAAACTATTATGAATGTGCTTCTTCCGCATATTCACAAATGTATACATTACTGAATGGTGGTAAGATTGCTGAGCCTATGAGACACATAAGCAATGGTATTTTAGCTTTAGTTTTGGCATTTTTTATTAATTTTATGACGGTACTTTTTAATCAGCACCTTAAGAAAGCTTCAGATGATGAAATAATTGAAAACTGTGATGTGAACTTTTCTTTATCAAATCTTTCTGCTACTAAAACTGGTTCACATCGAGTTTACTCACCAGTAGAATCATCTTCAGGCGGTTCTAGTTCTTCCGGTGGTGGCT
>CADCQR010000082.1 GCA_902803685.1 uncultured Erysipelotrichaceae bacterium | reverse complement strand
CCAAGGTTTGGTTGTGGTGGGAATTGCGGGTCGGTTAGGAAGGCAAAGATAGCAGATTGGCAATGCGCAAAATTTGCGTCGCATTAATCAAAGAAAAGAAAAACCAAAAAACACAGCAATATAAAGACTATCATCCTAAAATGAAGAAAAATCTGGCCATTCTTCGTATTGGCAAATATCATGTAAGTTGTGTCTTTTTAGATATTCTATTCTTTCTCGATATAAACCAACAATTACACTGAATAGAGTATCATCATAATTTTGATCACTTTTATCCATGTCTAATTGCAAATCAGAAATAGGACTATATTCTATCGGCCTTAATTCTTTAAAAAAGAGATTAGCATTATAAGCATCAACAAGCTCCGGGAAATACACTATCTTATCCGTGAGCTTATTTATATATTCAATAATAGAGTCTCTATATCTCTTCTTATTTTCTCTCTGAATATAATCAACATATGCAATTTCGCCTTTTATGTGTTGAACATCATCATATGATCCAGTCATGACGCAACGAAAAATCTCTGCTCTGATTTTTCGTTTCAAATCCTTACAAGCTTTTAATTCAACATTACCTTTATTATTTACCACAGCAACGCCTGTCACTAACTTCTTGTTATGTGGTGTATGATAATGGACTTTTTGTTGATTGATTTCAAAGCCTTCGTCTTTTATTATATCTTCAATTATCGGGTATAGTCTTAACAAAAGCACTTTATTATCACAAGAAAAATACATATCATCTGCATATCTTGTATATACTATTCTTCTCTTAGAGCAAAGTCCCGATAATCTTGAGTCCAAATTAATGCAAATTAAATTTGACAAAGCAGGAGAGCACACAGCACCCTGAGGTAATTCATCATTTAATGTACATAATTTTGTTAATAAAGTGGCTGCAAAATTATTGTATCCTATTTTCTTAAATAAATAGTATACTTGTTTTGATTTTATACTTGGAAAAAAATCTTGCAAATCAATCGACAAACCATACAAGGAACTTGAATGATAAACTGCATTTGTTTTTATATCACGCTTATATTCAGTTGACTTTCCCTTTATAAAAGCCATGGCATTTTCACTTGGTTTAAGTTTGCTAATAATATTTACAAGTATCCATCTTTGAATAATTTTCATCGTATACGATGGAACATATATAGTTCGTTTACTGCCATTTCGTTTAGGAATTTCTCTCACTTTATAATATCTATAGCTTTTATTTGATAATAAATATATTAGTTTTGTACTTAGTCCTGTCAATATTGCAAACTCTTCTAAGTCATTAAAGAAAGGAATATCAAGAGAATATGTCAATAATGGGTCTACCATATTGTTATGCATAAACAATTGCCTCTTTTACCAGTTATTCATTTTGGGAAGATTTGGAGGTTGATTGTACTCGATGTGCAAGCAACCTCTGAATCTTACAAAATCATGCCTAAATAATAAACCAAGGAAAGGCGAATCGCCGTCCGAACATACAGACATTAAAGTCGATGTAAAAACTAAAAGAGGCAATTATTTATACAATTGTTCTTTTAGTATATCACATCTTAATTTATCATGTAATAAGAGTTTATTAGGTATATGTGAATTTTCTAATAATTCTAAAACCCAAACGTAACCCTTTCTTGATAGTCTTAGGGTTTCATTATGCCAATTACCCTTTATAGCAGATGTACTATCCATAGCAACTATACCAAGCTTATGTAAAAAGTTTAACGCAGCATTAAATAATTCATTATAATCTTTTGGATCTCCAAATCTTTTATTAACAAACAATTTAGCACTAATAAACAGTTCGCTTCTGTTTATCTCTTTAAAAAAATAAATCACTAACGGAATAAAAGAAATATATTCCGGCAATAACGAAAAAGCAGATTTTTTCTTTGCGCTAGTAAATCTTTTTGATTTAATTTTTGACTTAATTAATTTAAAATATCTGTCTAGATTATCATAAAATTCAGAAAGATCATTTACGTTATATATCATGACTTTTTCAGATGCGTTATTTTTTATCTTTTTTACCGGACCATCCATGATAAAACTTTTATCTCTGGAATATTTCTTGTTAATGCCTACTAATAGCTTGTTTCGCATTATATCATTCTGCACAAATGCGCCTAATTCAGCTGAGGAGCCAATACTTTCACAGATGATAAATATTATGTCAGCACTTTCTGCTAGCAAATTCTCGTACTGCAATAAGTCAGTATTTTTATTTCTATTCAGCATTTCTATAAATAAGTCCTCTGGATACAATACCTGTATTTGCTTTTCTTCAAGGTGCTTTCTGACTTTATCCCTAATACAATTCTTTCCAGCGCCTCCACACAGAAAAACATAGCAAGTATCCTCATAAATACTTTTATATAGATCATCATAGATTCTCTCTATAAACTGTAAATAATCCATTTTAGCTTTTTTCATTGTGACAACATTCACGCTTTCGTTGTATATATTTAATTCATACTCTTATTCAATTCTGATCTATATTGGGCAAGCATCTTTTGAAGAATTTGAATATTTATCAATTGTTCCTTAAATTTCTCCATTCTGTAGCCTGGAATATTCTCTAAATATGGTTCAATAACTCCATCACTGTATAAATTTTTATCTGAGTCCCAATTGCGTTTTATGTAAGAATTAAAATCCTTATGTTCATCTTCGCTGTTAAAAAGTAAAACATTTTCCATCAATCTTCGATCTGACAATACGGCTTCATGCGCGTGTCTATCCAAAAAGAATTCGTGAACCGTATATTCGAGTGATCCCTTTATCCAATAGGCATAAGATATATCCCATGTAATGTGTTCCTTAAGTGAAACGCCATCTATTAACGGCGTTGGAGAAAAATGTCTGCCACCATCAAGGATATTTCCATTCATTTCTGTTAACACAGTTTGGTGATATTTTAACTGAATAATTGTCCAATGTGGCTTGTTATCCATTTGATCCAAAAAATAATATTCATATCCATCTCTATTTTCGGGATCATCAAAAGAATAACCTATCGTATATTCCGGTTCATACCGATAATATTTTAATGTTTCATCTCCTGGGCTATTGTCCCATTCGTCAGGTTTTGTTAAGTACAAATGCATTTTTTCAAGAGGCGATAATGCGATTCCAAATCGTTTCTTCCATAGATGTTCAATACATGAATATGGGGCTGCGCAATCCGTTCCAGCTTTACGGTCATTCAAACGAAGGTATATCTGCCCCTGACGCACTGTTTTAGCCCCTTTAGGATTTTTATTATGATATTTTGCATCTGTAAAATCCACCTCTAAATAATAGGGGGTATGGTTAGTGTTTTTTATAATGATAACATCAATTTCATGTCCTGCTAATGTTATTGTCTGCAAATCTATTTCCGGCTGATACACTGCAAAATGCTTTGCTGAAATAAACTGGGATAAATCATGCAGTTTTATACGGCTTTCATCATCTTCCACACCTAACACTTTCATGCTACCATCTTCTATACCAATGATGATATAAGCTGTTCTATCCTCTTGATTATTAGCCATACAAATAATATCCAAAAGCAATTCAGCTTTATCTTCGTACCATGATTGCTTGAAATCCCAATATCCACCTTCTCGTTTAGTCTGTATTAATTGAGAAATTTCATTTTCTAAATCCGTCATTTCACACCTCAATAATCTTAAATAATTATCCCAATGCTAATCATACTAACTATAATCAAAGCATCATTTAAGCTCACTCAT
>CADCQR010000081.1 GCA_902803685.1 uncultured Erysipelotrichaceae bacterium | reverse complement strand
CGAAGGTGTATTATATCATTTTTTTGAACCTATTTTTTATTGTTGTCTACTTTAAGGGGTGTAGTTCATGTAACTATCTTATTTTTTTATTCTGGAGTTAGTGTATTAGAATCATTATTATCTTGATTTTCTATATTGCCATTTTTATTGTCCTGATTATTCTCGTTGCTATTATTTTTATCTTGATTGTTTTCATTATCATTTAAATCATTATCTTTTGACTCTTCTTGATTGATGTGGTTATCATCATTGATATTAGAATCGTCTTTTGACTTGTTTTCATCTGAATTATCTTCATTGTTTGTTTCTTCTTCTTTTTTTTCTTCTTCAGGATTTTCTTTTTCTTTAAAACTTTCTTCCTTGTTATCATTTTTATTTTCGTTATTATTTTTACTAGTATAATAATACTTTTCTACGTAGGGTTTCATAGTGACGTTATATGAATTGCTTGAGTCAGCTAATTCAGATGCGTCTGTTTCTATATTTGTTTTTTCTCCGTTTAATATGTTATTAATATAAATCTTTGCTTCGTCAATAGATGTAGTATTTGGTATCATAACGTAGAGAGGCTGACTTCCGCTGGAATAACAAGTTCTTGAAGCGTCTCCACCACTAAGGGAATAACTGTTAATATCGAATTTACCATTATTATTAATTATATATCTTATAATTTCCATAATACTATCATCTGATATATTGGTTAAAAATGTGCCGTCTAAGGAATTTAATATATCATTATATTTTAATAACACTTGTGGGGTTGTAACTTTATTAATTACGGCTCTTACCATTCTTGTTTGGTTAATCCCTCTTTGTCTATCTCCTTCAGCAAAATTTTTTCTTGCTCTAACAAACTGTAATGCCATTTCACCACTAGTAATATGATTGTATCCCTTTTTGAATGTATAAGAATTACCAATTTTTCTGTCATACACACCAGTAGTAAAGTCATAATCACTATAAACATCTAATGGCAACATATATTCAATAGCTCTTATAAAAGTAGTGAAGTTAAACTTAACAAAATAATCGACTTCGACATCTAATAATTCACCAAGGCTGTCAGCAGCAGTTTTTGTACCGTAAATAGAGATATGAGTTAATTTATCATAAGCATTTTTCCCTTTTATTGTAATAAAATAATCTCTGGGAATAGAAAGTAATAATATTTGTTTTGTGTTTATATTTACTACCATAAGCATGTTTACATCACTTCTAGATGCATCACTTACTGTAGTGGCAAAAGAATCTTGCCCACTAACAAATATGGCAAAACTACCTTTCTCTATATCAATGTTTTTTACATGATTAGAGTTGTCTGTCTTAATTTTAAATGTATATATTACTTTCGTGTTATCTCTAAATAAAGAGATTTTATTTATTGACTCATTCTCAACGCTTTCTTGTTCATCATCTTTGTCAGAAAAAGAATCTAAGTATGAATCTAAAATTAATACAGCATCTATATCTTTATTTAAAAGAGCTGTTTCTAATTCATCAATTGAGGAATATCCAATATATTCAATATTAACTTTTTTATCAAGATATTCTTTTGCACTATCATGGTAGGTATCATCTACATAAAATCCAATAATTTTATTGTTTATGTCTTCAACCTTTTTATATGAATTGTCAATTTGTGTAATCAGGGAATAATCAATAAAAGATTCTGTAGCAAATATTGTTTTTACAGAGTTAACTGTATTTAATATAATATAACTTCCTATAAAAAATGCTATAGAGAATAATATTGCTGTAAAAGAGAAAAATATCTTAATTTTTTTATTAGTTTTATTTTTCAGTAATATAAGACCGTGAATTAAAGTAACTATCAGTAAAGCTAATGATATCGGAATAGTGAACTTTAAACTTAAAATATTAATATGTATTATTGTGCCAAAAATAAATATACAACTAGAAATAAGTAGTAAAGCGATATATAAATAAATATTTTTAAGTAATAATTTTAATTGTTTCATAAAATAACCTCTCAGTAACTTATTTATATAATTATATCATATATATAGGTTTTACTATTATGAAAATCGTTAATAAAGTAACTGTACTCTTTTTCCTTTAACCTTTATAAATCCTTCATTTTTTAAATATTTTAATTCTCTTGACATAGAACTCCTGTCAACACTTAGATAATTAGCTAAATCAATATATGTAAAAGGGATTATAAATGTACGCGAACTGTTTTTTTGTGAAAGTAATCTAAAATATTCTAACAATTTATCTCGGATAGATTTTTTGGTTAATATTGAAATCCTTTCGTTTTTTACACTTAATTGAATAGCCATGATTTTGATAAGATTTTGTACAAACCTAATATATATTTCGCTTTTTTCTATTTGAGAGTCGGTGATATGGTTATAATCAATATAAGTGATGGTTGTATTTTCCATTGTTAAGCATTCTACTTCATCTGAATTAATTGCTGAAATAAGATTACCAAAAATATCGTTTTTTTCTAAAGTCTCTAATAGTATGCGATTGCCATTATAATCATTAAATATTATTTGTAAGGACCCATTTTCGACAATTCCGATAAAGTTATCGCGATTTATATTTGACAATATATTGACTCCTTTGCTATATGGAGTAGTGCTAGCTTTAAGCAATCTTAATAACTTTTCCTTACTTTTACCTGAAATGTTTTCAAATAAATTTTGCATATAAAATCACCACTAATTAAACTTTAGCAGAAAAAAGTATATGTTGCAAATGCAACATATAAAAAATAAAAATATATCTAATAATAAGTTGAAATAATAAGTTGATGTATTATTAAAATGAATACCTGTAAATAAAAATGTTAATAAAATAATATTGGATGTCAAACTTGACATTTGGTCTTTGTTTTATAAAAATTAAAAATATTTAAGATTTTCCTTTTAGTATCTAATAAAAAAATAATTGTAAAAAATTAAAAAAAATTTTTGAATAAAAAAATAAAAAAATGTTGCATTTGCAACATAGTGTTTTCTGCAAAAAATGTATAATTATTTTGTGATTGAGATAAAAAAGGAGTGTAGTTATGAAAGTTATAAAAAGAGATGGACATATGGTAGACTATTGTCCAGATAAGATAGAACAAGCTATAGAAAAGGCAAATATTGAAGTTGAAGAAGAAGATAAAGCTTCGCCAATACAGATAAAAAATATAATTAAATATATTGAAAGGCTTGGCAAAAAAAGAATTCTAGTTGAAGATATTCAGGACATAATTGAAATGAAATTGATGTCTATTGGTAAATATAATTTGGCAAAACACTATATTACGTATAGATATACTAGAGAGTTAGTTAGGAAGAGCAATACCACAGATTTGGCTATTAAGGAGTTAATAGATGGAGAAAGTGAATATTGGAACACTGAAAACTCAAACAAAAATGCTAAAGTTGTTACAACTCAAAGAGATTACTTGGCTGGTATTACAAGTACTGATATAACTAGAAGATTTTTATTACCGGAAGATATAGTAAAAGCTCATGATGAAGGTGTTATTCACTTTCATGATGCAGATTACTTTGCTCAAAATGCTTTACACAATTGTGATTTAATAAATTTGGAAGATATGTTACAAAATGGTACTAATATAAATGGTGTAATGATTGAAAAACCCCATAAATTTTTAACTGCAACAACTATAGCTACACAGATAATAACAGCTGTTAATTCTAGTCAATATGGGGGATGTACTGTTACACTTACACATTTAGCCCCTTTTATTAGAAGTAGTTATGAAGCATATTTAAAAAAATACAAGAAAAGGAAATTAACTGCAGCTCAAGTGGAAAAATTTGCTAAAGAGGATTTGGCTAAGGAAATTACAGATGGTGTACAAACGTTTCAATATCAAATTAATTCGATGACTACAACTAATGGGCAAGCTCCTTTCTTAAGTGTATGCCTATATCTAGGAGAAACTGAGGAATATAAGGAAGAATTAGCAATGCTCATAGAGGAAGTACTTAAACAGAGAATTCAGGGGATGAAAAATGAGAATGGTGTATATGTCACACCTGCATTTCCGAAGTTACTCTATGTTCTTGAAGAAGATAATATTACTCCAGACAGTAAATACTATTATCTTACACAATTAGCTGCAGAGTGTACAGCAAAGCGTATGGTTCCAGATTATATTTCAGAAAAGGTAATGAAACAAAATAAAATTGACAAAAATGGAAATGGGCAATGTTATCCTTGCATGGGCTGTCGTTCATTCTTAACTCCATATGTTGATGAAAATGGTAAGCCAAAATACTATGGTAGATTTAATCAAGGTGTTGTTACAATTAATTTAGTTGATGTTGCTTTGTCTTCTGATAAAGATATGGATGTATTTTGGAAAATCATGGATGAAAGGTTGGAATTATGTCATAGGGCTTTAAAAATAAGACATAAACGTCTAAGCAAAGTAACTAGTGATGTTGCTCCTATATTATGGCAACATGGGGCATTAGCTCGTTTAGGAAAAGGTGAAAGTATTCATGACTTATTACATGGTGGATATTCAACAATTTCATTAGGATATGCTGGATTATATGAGTGTGTTAAATTTATGACTGGACATTCTCATACTGATGGTGGAAAAGGAAAAGAATTTGGGTTGGCAGTAATGCAACGATTAAATGATGCTTGCCGTAAGTGGAAAGAAGAAGAAAACATAGATTATTCTGTATACGGTACACCAATTGAATCTACAACTTATAAATTTGCAAAATGTCTAAAAGAGCGTTTTGGTATCATAAAGGGTATAACAGATAGAAATTATATAACCAATTCTTATCATGTACCAGTTTTTGAAGAAATAGATGCGTTTACTAAACTTTCTATAGAGAGTGAGTTTCAAAAACTATCTCCAGGAGGAGCTATATCCTATGTTGAAACTGCTAATCTTACAAATAATATAGATGCTGTATTAGAAGTAATAAGATTTATATATGATAATATTATGTATGCGGAATTGAATACTAAATCAGATTATTGTAAAGCCTGTGGGTATAATGGAGAAATCTTAATAGATGATAAATTAGAATGGTATTGTCCAAATTGTGGTAATAGGGACCATGATAAATTAAATGTAGCTCGTCGTACTTGTGGATATATAGGAACAAATTTTTGGAACAAAGGGAGAACCCAAGAAATAAAAGAAAGAGTAGTCCATATAGATAATAAGGATCTTGAGGAATAATTATGCGTTATAATAAGATAAGAAAGATGGACATCGCAGACGGCCCTGGTGTCAGGGTCTCTGTGTTTTTTCAGGGATGTGCATTTCATTGTAAAAATTGCTTTAATCCAAATACTTGGGATTTTGAGGCTGGAATCGAATTTACGGATGAAGTGATTGATAACATACTCGAGTTATGTAACAAAGATTTTATAACTGGGCTATCAATATTGGGAGGCGAGCCAATGCATCCTAACAATATTGAAGGGTCAACCAAGTTAGCCAAAAGATTTAAAGAAAGATATAAAGATAAAACAATTTGGGCGTGGACAGGTTTCCTATTTGATGAATATTTACTTGATAAAGAAATTGTAAAATATTTGGATGTTGTTGTTGATGGTCAATTTAAAGAAGAATTGAAAAATCCAAATTTAAAATGGAAAGGGTCTGCTAATCAAAGAGTGATAGATGTTGCCAAATCTTTAAGAAAAGGTAAAGTTGTATTATATTGTGATTAGGG
>CADCQR010000080.1 GCA_902803685.1 uncultured Erysipelotrichaceae bacterium | reverse complement strand
TAAATTAGTTGTTTAATATTTTGCAGTTATTGTAATTTTTACAATTAAAAAGAAAAAATAGACCATTCTATAAAAGCTAACGAAAATTAGGTTATAGGATGTTTTTTATTGCACAAATGTTTTGTATATAAAGAATGTTTTTACAACAGTCCTAGTATGTAGTTAAAAATATTACATAAAAATTATATCAGGTGATACACTTTACAGTATTTCTAAAAAATTAAATCTATCATTAGATGAATTGAAAGCCCTAAATAATTTAACAGGTAATGAACTTTATATAGGCCAAATACTACAAATTAGTCCAATTCAAGGAAATTATTATATAGTTCAACGTGGTGATACTTTTTTTATGGGTAATAATAATGATTTAAATAAAAAACTGTATGATATAATACTCCCAGGAGGTAATGCATGTTAAATATAAACGAAAATAAAAATAAATCCATAACAGAAGATGAACGAATTAAAGGTTCACTATTTGGCTTCTTTGTAGGAGACGCTCTTGGCGTTCCAGTAGAATTTATCGAAAGAGAAGAACTTAAAGCAAATAAGGTTACAGAAATGTTAGAATATGGAACACACAATCAGCCGATGGGCACATGGTCTGATGACAGTTCAATGGTAATTGCAACTATTGATTCATTGATACAAAATAAAGGTATAAGTTTTAAAAGTATTATGGATAACTTTTTGAAGTGGTATAAAAGTGGTGCATACACACCTGGTGGTACAGTTTTTGATATTGGCAATGCGACACTATCGGCTTTACAAAAATACAAAAATGATAAGACAACTATCATTTGTGGTTCAAAAGAAATATATTCAAACGGAAACGGATCGCTAATGAGAATTTTACCTATATCTCTATATTTGTACTATACAACAGACCCGATGTTTGATGTGATAAATATTGTTTCTAGCATGACTCACGCACATATATATAGTGTCTTTAGCTGTACTATTTATTCATTATTGGTTGCACAGTATTTAAATACGTTGAATGTACAAAAGGCCTATTGCAATACTCAGAATATTATAAAAAAGATTCTTGATGATGATAATAATAGTGTATTAGGTAATTTAGAAGATCTCAGAAAAAAATTTAATAGAATAATTTACAATGATATATCAGAACTTGAAGAAGATGATATAAAATCGAGTGGGTTTGTTATTGATTCTTTAGAAGCTAGTATTTGGTGCTTATTAACAACAGACAATTATAAAGATGCAGTATTAAAAGCGGTTAATTTAGGAGACGATACAGATACGATTGGGGCGTTAACTGGTGGATTAGCTGGACTTGTATATGGATATAACAGTATTCCTAAAAACTGGATAAATTCATTGTGTAAAAAAGAATATTTGCAGGAATTCGTAGATGATTATTGTAAGTTAATAAGTGATTTAAAAATAAAACAAGGAATATATATGTGGAAAAATGGCTTGGGTGATATGAATAAGTTTCTAAATGGACAAAATCCTCTTCCAGAAAAAAAAGAAAAGGCAACTGCTAACAGTTGGAAATGTAAACCCCTTTCTCAGTACAAACAAATAGAATGTAATATAGAATTGACTCATAAAGAATATGAAATATTATCTATGGGTCATATTCCCGAAGTAATGGAAGATCATTGGTTTATGTATTGTGATGAAAATTCTATTAATTACTTTAGAAGTTGGACTGGCAACCAAATATTTAAGGGATATTATAGATTAGAAAATGAATCTTGTATAATCTATTCATTAGAAATAAATGATAACAAAGAAGAATATAATGAAGATAATATAGAACAATCACTTAATCTATTTAAAGATTTAATTATGGCAGAATGTAGATTCTATAACTAAAAAAAAATAATATATAGATTATTATATTAGGAGAGTAGTGAATATATGAAAAAATGTAATGATTGTAACGTTGAAATGATTGATAATTGTACTATTAAAGGACAGCATCCATATGAAGTGGGGGTAGATGGAAGCTCTGTTATATCTCTTCATATTCCAACCGGTGAAAAAGGTAGTTTTTTAGGAATAAAATATGATAAAGAAAAAATATTAGAGTTAAAAGTTAGAGTCTGTCCAAAATGTGGAAAAATAGAATTATATACAGATATAGAAAAAATTTTATCATAAAAATCATCCATAAAAATCAGGATGATTTTTTCTTTAGGATAGTATTATGGTGATAATCCTTCTTAGTTAAAACTTCTTTAACATAATCTTTTTTCAATTGACACAAGATAGTAGAAATTTACATTTTTAATAGTAAGTAGGAATAAACATTTTACACTAATCATATGTAAACAATCTAAAATGTTTGCGGTAATAATACAGAAATAAAATCATAGGATTAATTGGAGGTGTCAAGTCATATAGTTAAATACAAAGTTAATTTAAAATTCAATGATACAGGACATTGTTTAAACGAAGTAATATCAAAATCATTAAAAATGCACTTAGAAAATCAACAGAACTTTAATAGCTACTGTTTTAATTGCCAAAAATGAAAAAACATCTTAATTATCTAGAAATAAAATGTGATACTAAGTAACTTAGAAAATTACAATTATAATTTGCGCTTTAAACAAGCCTATCCAGCGATGATGAAATTTTGGAGTCCGATAGTGTTATTAGTCAAAGGAGTTTGCTCAAACAATACCTATATACTGGAGATTTAAAGTGTTTAAAACAAAAAATTAATTATAATAAAAAAACAGTAAAACGTAATTCAACCGAACACATCATAGCAGAAATACGCATTAAGCAATGGTTACTAAAAATATATTTAATTATCTGAAAACACTATTCAAAAAATGGTGAAAGGCAAAGAAATAGTTTATCGTTTGATGATTTGCTATATTGTAGAAAATGTAAGGATGAATGATAATACTTCATCAAAAGAAAACTGGCAAAAATTATATATTTTGTAATTGTTATAAAACATACTCTAAATATATTGTTCGTACTATACATACTAACAATTATGATAAATTAAAAAATATATATCTATCAAGATAAAACAATAGATATTATATTTACATTTAAAAATTCTACATAAAAAACATATCAGGTGATACGCTTTATAGCATAGCAAATAAATATAAAGTTTCTATAACCGATTTAAAGGAAGTTAATAATTTAAACACAAACACATTATATATAGGGCAAGAACTGTTAATTCCTTCAGAAATAAAACCTGATGATGGAGAACAAAATAAAGAAAATGAAGAACAACAAGAAGAACAGCAAAATAATGGCAGTGAAAATGAATTTGATACGTATATAGTGGAAAAAGGAGATAGTCTATGGCTTATATCCAAAAAATATAAAATACCAGTAACCGATTTGATAAAAATAAATAATTTAAACAACAATATAATAACAGTAGGGCAACAGCTTAAAATTCCAAAAGATACTCAAGAAAAGTATATTGTTAAAAGTGGAGATAGTCTTTGGGGTATATCAAAAAAATATAACGTTTCTGTTGATGATCTAAAAAAAGCTAATAATCTTACAAGTAATATGTTAAGTATTGGAAAAGAACTTATTATCCCATAAAAAAACTTGCATTATCGCAAGCTTTTTTATGCATTTAAAGATCTAGCTTTATAAATTCCAAATCCAGTACCTGCTCCAACTATCACAATTAGAACAATAGCCAAAATATCACTACCTG
Source organism: uncultured Erysipelotrichaceae bacterium (assembly GCA_902803685.1). The sequence goes on along the minus strand of CADCQR010000080.1, from coordinate 1,764 downwards.
ATGATTTTGTCTTTTCTTTGTCGTCGCTACTTCCTGAATCTATATATGACATAATATCATATCTTTGTGATACTTCCTGTTCATAAACAGTATTTATTTGTTCCTTTATTTCACCAGTATATGATTGGTCAAAACCAATCCATGATTTATCTCCGATTATAATATAAGGAACTCCTGTAGCCTCTTCAGATTCTTGACGTGCAGCAGCTACTTTTTGCATTAATTCAGAATTGTCTTGGTTATTCCATACCTCGTAATCTTTAAGTTCATATTTATCACCTAATTCTTCATTTATACTTTCAAACCATTCCTCAGCTTCGGCACAATGTGGGCATCCATCACCTCTAAAGAAATATACGTTGACTTTTTTGCTAGTCTCATTACTTACTGTTTCTTCATCTTCACCTTCAGCAAATACACCAAGTGGTAATACTAACAAAGATACAAGAACTAAAAATAACATTTTTATTTTTTTCATCTTAAAACCTCCTACGACAATAATACCATAAATGCAATATCAAAACAAAGAATTTATAAATATTTCATGTTATTTTCATATTATGAATTTATATTTGTATATAAAACAATTACCTATAAAAGTAAAAACTTACTATAAATGTTAGTATGTATCATGATTAATTTATTAAGTAAAATCGACTGTTATCAACATTATAACTAATAAAAATATAAATATTATTACTATAATGCTAATCAAATCTCTTCACAATTAAATTTAGGAATAAAACTTTCACTACATGTTTCACCTTCCTGAATAAAAGCATTTGTAACACCTAATGTGCAAGCAAAATCAACAACGTCGTCATATTCTTCATCAGGCAATTTACTATTTAAATTCTTATATTCATCAAACTTTTTTATTGGAGTATACTGATTCATTATACTTATATAAATATTATCTCCATATTTAGTATAAAGGTATTCAATAATCTTTTTAGCATCATCAGTATGCCCAGGAAGTACTAAAACTCTAACAACTAGCCCTTTATTTAAAAGGCCATCTACTATATTAGGTATACCAACTTGTTTATACATTTCGTCTATTGCCTTACTGGCAAAATCAAAATATTTATTACAATGCGAATATTTTTCTCCAAGAGTATTATCAAAATATTTTAAGTCTGCCAAATAGATATCAACATATCCATCCAGCAATTTAATAGTTTCAACATTCTCATAGCTACTAGTATTGTATATAATTGGTATAACTAATTTTTTATCTTTTTTGACTTTCAAACTTTCAATTATCTGTGGAACATAATGAGTTGGTGTGACCAGATTTATATTATGTGCACCTTTTTCTTGCAATTCTATATATAGTTCACTTAATCTCTTAGTACTGATTCCTTTTCCATATCCTTGTTCTGAAATTGTAGAATTTTGACAAAAAATACATTTGAGATTACAATTCGAAAAAAATATTGCACCACTACCTTTGTCACCAGAGATAAATGGTTCTTCCCACATATGTAAGCAATAATGGGCTACTTTAACTTCATAATCAGCTCCACATACACCTTTCTTTAAATACCTATTAATACCACAGTTTCTAGGACATAAATTACATTTTTGTAATATTTCATTCATATTAATCACCAATTTCGTAAAACAATAATAACACAATAAATAAAAATTTTGCTTAAAATAAGCAAAATTCTTACAAATGTAGTTTTATTTAATTAATTCTTCTAATTTTTTCTTTTCTTCCAATAATTTTTTTCTATCATTTTCGACTATATTAGCTGG
>CADCQR010000079.1 GCA_902803685.1 uncultured Erysipelotrichaceae bacterium | reverse complement strand
CGCATAAAAAAAGAACAAACTGATGATTTGATTATTCTTCACACAGATCAAGGCTCAGTTTATTCATCTAAAGCTTATAATAGGCTTCTAGAAAATTATAACATATCTCGTTCGATGAGTCGAGCAGGAACACCAACAGATAATCCAGTAAATGAATCATTAAATGGTTGGATTAAAGAAGAATTAATAATAGATTTTGATTTAAAATATTGCAATAACGTTCCTGAACTTATAAAAGAATACGTTTGTTATTATAATATCGAAAGACCATCATACGCATTAAATTATAAAACCCCTATTCAATATAAAATTGAATCAGTTTTTTAAATGCTCTTTTTTATAAACTGTCTACTTTTACTTGACTAGTTCAATTTAGCCTTTTTTAGTTGATTCTCATACTACTTAATAATAAGTAACGAGTCATTATATTCTTTTAAAACATTTAATAGTTCTTTTTTATACTTCTTATCTAAATAAAAATAATATAAATTATCTGTAATAAAATTCATTGAATATTTTCCAATAACTAAAGCTTTAATATGAGTCCAACCTAATGTAACATATTGATCATCATCTAAGTAGAAAGTTATACCTTTTTCATTTATTTCTAGCTCATTTTCATCTTTTAAAATAAAACAAGTAGTAAATATTAAAGGATATAAAATACTTAATATTATGAAGAAAAGTAAGGTAATTGCAAAATAAGCCAAAAAGACAGATAACTTACAAGGAAAAACTGTATTCAAAATAATCATTAATACCAAGAAAATAGTAGCTACAAACAACTCCAGCATTGCTAAAAGCGCATAATCCATATATTTTGCTTTTTTGCTTCTAATAATATTATTTCTATTTAGTGCTATTCCCATAGAATCATTAAATACCTTAAAACTTGATTTGTTTTGTTCATTATATTTTATTCTCATAAAACTCTCCTACCTTAATTTTTATTATATCAAAGTGAAATATAAATTACTATCATATTTTATATTTATTGCAAAATAAAACAGCAAAATCTGCTGTTAAGAAATATTATAAATTATCATAATCATCTAAGAAACTATGATATTTTCCATTTTTTTTAGTACCTAATACACAATCAAGATTAATGTTATCTAATGATTTAAATATATTATAATCAATTCTATCATTATTCTTTCTAAGTCTTTTAATTAACTCTTTTACTTCTTTTCTTTTGCTGGTACCATCATCCACTAGTGAACACCCTTCAGTGAATCGACAAGCACAATTAATAAATGTTAACTCATTATATTTTCTCCAAGATATTATATCTTCTTCTCTAATTTTATACAAAGGTCTTATAAGTTCTAAGCTTTCAAAATTATCGCTATGTAGTTTAGGCATCATTGTCTTTATCTCAGAGCCATAAAACATAGATAATAAAGTGGTTTCTATTACATCGTCCATATGATGACCTAATGCAATTTTATTACATCCAAGTTCTTTAGCATGATTATAAAGACAGCCTCTTCGCATTCTCGCACAAAGATAACATGGACTTCTATCTATCTTTTCAACTATGTCAAATATATCTGATTCAAATATTTCTAATGGTATGTTTAATATTTTAGCATTATCCTCTATATATTTCCTATTCATTTCATTATAGCCAGGGTCCATACATACATAGCGCGCTTCAAAAAAAACATCACCATGTCTTTGAAGTTCTTGAATACATTTAGCTAAAAGATATGAATCTTTCCCACCACTAATACATACCATGATTTTGTCATTTTCTTCAATTAGTTTATATTCTTTGACAGCACTAATAAACTTAGCCCAAATGTCTTTTCTATATTTCTTAATTATACTTCGTTCAATTTCTTGATATTTTTCCATGATTAATCTCCTTTAGGCATTCATCAAAAGCACGAAAGAATTGCATAATGTCTTCTTTAGTTGTCATATGAGATAAGCTTAATCTGAGCGAAGTGGAAGCTAAAGCTTTATTGCCTGTTAATGCATACACTAGTTTTGATGGCGTTCCCTTAGGACAGCAAGATGTCTTTGTAGAAAGTATTATATCTTTTTTCTCTAATAAAGCAGCAAAGACATCCGACTTAATATTTTTTATACTGAAATTTATTGTAAATGGAATAGACTTATCAGTACTATTAATATGTACAGCATCATAGCCACTAAGGAACTTTTTTATTTTCTTATTTAAATCTAGCACATATTTGTATCTTTCTTTTTGAAGCTTTATAGCCTTGTCTAATGCTTTGTCCAATGCTACTATATTAGCTACTTCCGGTGTCCCACTTCTATATAATGTTGTTGATTTACCGCCTGACATCATAGGTTTAAGTGTTATATTATCTTTTTTTATTAAAATTCCGCTTCCCGTTAACCCATAAAACTTATGTGGAGCAATTGTTACTAAATCAACATTTTCAAAATCAATATCTACTTTTCCTATTGCTTGTGATGCATCAGTATGAAAAATAGCATGTGCTTTTTCGTGAACAATCTTCGCAATCTCTTCAATTGGCTGTTTTATTCCTAATTCACTGTCAACACTACAAACACTAACCAAAATAGTATCATCACGCAATAACTCTTTTAAATTGGCTAGATCTACAATACCATCACTTTGTACTCTCAGAACATCTACATCGAATCCTAGTTCTTGCATAGCTGTGGCACTAGCAATTAACGAAGTATGTTCTAATGCACTAACAATAATGTGCTTACCAAAATTCTTGTATTTTTCACAACTACCCTTTACGGCTAAATTATTAGACTCTGTGGCTCCACTGGTATAAACAATTTCATTCGTGGACACTCTCAAATTAGCAGCAATATTAGCCGTAGCTTTATCAATTAAATTTTTAGCCTCTTGGCCCAATTTATGATTTGAATTTGGATTAGCATAATATTTTTTTGTTGTTTCATAAAATAAATCGAGTACTTCTGAATCAACTGGAGAATTCGCCGCATAATCTAGATATACCATTTTTTCTCTCTCCTTTTGCTTTATTAATCTATATCACCAACTATTCTTATACGTTCCTTTAAGTCATTTGAAAAATAATCATATTCAAATAATAAGTCATAAATCAGCTTAACTTTTGTATCTAAGCATTCTTTAAGGTCTCTTCTATTTATTTCATTTCTTAATCGATAAGATCCCATTTCACAGCTAGAAACCTTTATTTTAGCAATTGATGTAGCTTCTATGTTGGGTATTCTTCCAACAACATATATATAGCTATTCAAAGTATAGTTTTCTTCTTCATCTTTATGTTTTCTTTCAGTTCCGTAATAAATGTCTACCTTAGCTTCTTTATTATACTTAAAAAACTTGTTAAGGCATTCTCCTAAGTACGCATACATATCATAAATATCACTGCTGTCATCGTATAATTTATCCTCGCCTATATAAACACCATCTTCGTTAAATCCTTTAACATCTTCTTTAGGCACTAGCGTCAAATGGCAATTAGTGCACTCAGTAATAGGCCCTTTTTTATCTTTGAGAAAACTCATGGCAGCTTCTTTAAAGATACCAGAATATCCGTGTGATTCCCTATTTTTATATTCTTTTTTACATTTTGGGCAAACCAATAATTCCGTTTCATTTATCTTCAAAAAAATCACCTCTATCGATATTATAACATATAATTCAAAATTTAATGCTATAATAAATTAAGCACAAAAAAAGGAAGAAACTCTTCCTATCGTCTAGGGATACGATGATTAGATACATTTTGTCTTTCCTCAAATAGCTTGTTTAAGGGAACACCTAGTGTATCAGCGATTAAATCAATATAGTCAATCCTTGTATTTCTTTTAGCATTTTCTAAATTTGATACATATGTTGCTGTTGTTCCAAGTGACTCTGCAAATCTCTCTTGTGACCAACCGTTTTGCAACCTATAATAAACAATATTATTTGCTAAAATTTTACGAGCCTTTACTTTGTTTTTAGTCATACACATCTTTCCTTTAAACTTACTATTATTGTAATAAGTCTAAACTTTTGTAACCATACTAACTATGTAGTAAGTTAGGCGATTTTGTGCTAGAAAGTAGAATTATGGAAAGGATGCGCAATAATGAACAAAATTGAAGTTACCATTAGTAAATTGAATAATATAATTGATAATCTAAAAGAAAATACTCATTATGATTTGAATAATATCTTCGAAGATATGAATCGCAATATTTTGCAAGATTTGATGAATCATTATCTTAAGCTTATTAACAGCATTGAGGCTGATGACATTAACGCTGTTATTAGGAAAAGTGATAATATTTTAAGTTCATTTGATTATAATTATCATGAATTAAAGAATAAGAATAGACTTAATAACTCTTCTATAATGGAAGAAGCTAATATTATTACTGATGATTTAATAAACAAATTGTTTGATAAGAATAATAGATATATTAATCTTCCAATCAATGTAAAT
>CADCQR010000078.1 GCA_902803685.1 uncultured Erysipelotrichaceae bacterium | reverse complement strand
TGCAGATGAATCAATCTTAATATCTTCACACTCAGCAATATATGATAAACGATTTGCGATATCAGTAATTGTTAATCTTTTAAAATCAAAATTTTGGCATCTAGAAATAATTGTTTCAGGGACTTTATATAATTCAGTTGTTGCTAAAATAAAGATAACATTTTTAGGAGGTTCTTCTAATGTTTTTAGAAGTGCGTTAAACGCAGAAGTAGATAACATATGAACTTCATCAATAATGTATACTTTATATTTACTATTGCTTGGTACCAAAGTAACACTACTTTTCAAATTTCTAATTTCATCAACACCATTATTCGACGCAGCATCTATCTCTATTATATCTACAGTCTTTTTATTATTATAATCTAAACAATTATTACACTTATTACATGGAATATAGTCTTTTAAATTATCACAATTAATTGTCTTGGCAAAAATTTTTGCTATACTAGTTTTTCCTGTCCCTCTTGGACCTGAAAATATATATGCATGAGTAATACGATTATTTTTTATAGCATTTATTAAAGTCTGAACTATAATTTTTTGACCAACAACTTCATCAAAGTTATTAGGACGATATTTTCTATATAGTGCCTGATACATTTTTACCTCCATCATCTATCAATGTTTCACGTGAAACATTGATCATCTCATCTTTTATTTTTAAAAAAATTGTTAAGTATATATTTCATATCAAATATATCTTCCATTTCTATAACTTCTATTTTACTATTTTTTAATAATTCAGTACAGCCAAATTTCTCATTTTTAACTAAATAGTATACTTTTTTTATTCGCGATTGAATAATTGCACCACAACACATCATACAAGGTTCCATCGTACAATATAACTCACAATCATCTAAGTGCCAACTGTTTCTTTTTTTACAAGCTTTAGATATAGCAAGTATTTCTGCGTGATTAGTTGCATCATTTGATTTTTCTTTTTTATTGTGTGCTTTAGCAATTGTTTTATTATTACAAACAATAACTGCGCCAACTGGAACATCATCATTCTTTTGTGCAATTAAAGATTGTTTTACCGCTTCTTGCATAAATAAATTCATTCTATCATACTCCTTTAATGTTTCACGTGAAACATTGATCATAAATATTCAAAAAAAAGCACACACGAATAGGGATTCTTAAGGCTGCTGTCTTCCAACTCTGACCTGGTTCGAATATAATCGTTGTGCATTAATAATATACTATAAATATTTTACAATTGCAAATATTAATGTTTCACGTGAAACATTAATATAAAAAATAGAGGATGTTTTGTTATCCTCTATTTATCATTTTTATTATCATCAATATTTGATGTTTCACGTGAAACATTATCGTCACTTTCATTTGCATTTTCGTCATCAGATTCTGTTTCTTCATTCGCTTCTTCTTTTTCAATTAAAGTGATTGTACTTACTTTCTGACTTTCTTTTAAATTAATTAATTTTACTCCTTGAGCTACTCTACCAGTTTTAGATACTTGCTCAAGACTAACTCTAATAATTATTCCACTATCAGTTACAATCATCAAATCCTCAGAACCTTCAACACTCTTAAATGCAACAATACTTCCGTTCTTTTCTGTTATATTAAGAGCCTTAACTCCTTTACTACCACGGTGAGTTAAACGATATTCTTCTACATCTGTTTTCTTACCAAAACCATTTTCAGTAACAACAAGTATTTGTTTAGTAGGATCAGATATTTCACAACCTACTACAAATCCATCACCAATATCGATACCTTTAACTCCAGATGCTGTACGTCCCATAATTCTAATTTCTGACTCATTAAATCTAATCATTCTGCCATTAGATGATGCCATTAATATTTCATTATTTCCCAAAGTGTTTTTTACATCAACTAATTCATCATTTTCTTTTAATGTAATTGCAATCTTACCATTATTTCTTATACTATTAAATTCACGAACGTTTGTTCTTTTTACTAAACCATTTCTAGTTGCAAATACATAATATCCATCACTATTATCCTTATCTACTTTAAGCATAGCTGTAACTTTTTCTTCTTTTTCAATAGGAATAAGATTAATAATTGGAAGTCCTTTTGATTGTCTACTATAAAGTGGCACTTCATATCCTTTTAAACGATATACTTTTCCTTTATTAGTAAATATCATAAGGAAATCGTGAGTGGTCATAGAAATTATTCTGTCTACATAATCTTCTTCATTAGTAGCCATTCCTTTTACTCCTACTCCACCTCTATTTTGTGCTTTATAATTATCATTTAATGTACGTTTTATATATCCATTATTTGTAAGAGTAACTACAATATCTTCAACAGGAATTAATGATTCATCATCTATATAATCTATTGCAGTCATATCAATACTTGTTCTTCTATCATCACTATATTTTCTTTTAATTTCAAGCATTTCTTCTTTAATAATAGCCATAACTTTTTCAGTTGAAGCCAAAATAGCTTTTAGTTCTGCAATCTCATCTAATAAAG
>CADCQR010000077.1 GCA_902803685.1 uncultured Erysipelotrichaceae bacterium | reverse complement strand
GTTCTACATTTAAGTAAACTTTTCAAAGTTGTTGATTTGAATCAAATTATTGATACTATGTATGACGTGTCGAAAGAAGAAACTGATTTTTCGATAGAAGTTAGCCATATGTTGGAATTTAATAAGAATAACTTTGATTTTCAATATGTTGGATGTCCTAAAGTCTATGTTGAATTATGTACTAAAAATATCATTGTAATGGATTATATTTCTGGGATAGAAATTAATAAGGTAGATGAGTTGAGAAAAGCCAATTATAATTTATCGTCTTTAGCTGAGGTACTAAGTGAAAATTATGTAAAGCAAGCGTTGGAAGATGGCTTTTTTCATGCTGATCCACATCCTGATAATATATTAATAAATTCTTCTGGGATAGTTTTTATAGATTTTGGAATGATGGGCCGATTATCTAAATATAGTAGGGATAATCTAAAAAAATGCGTTAGGGGAATCATACTAAGAGATTATGGAGAAGTAACAAGGACACTTGTAGATTTATCAGCTAAATTAGCAGATGTTGATTATAAAAAACTTGAATATGACATAACTGTAATATTAGATGAATTTGCTGATAGTAAACTAGAGAATATAAGTATTGCTAAATTTATCCAAAGTATGTTTTATATGTTAAGAAATAATAATTTGCTATTAGATAAAGATGTTACTTTATTAATTAGAGGAATCGGAATTATTGAAGCATCTATTCAAGGGTTGAATCCAGAGTTAAGTCTTATTAAGGTTTTAATGTTAAGTGAAGAATATAATATAACAAATATGAACGTTGATAAAATAACCGATATATCAAAGAATATTATAAAAAAAGCCAAAGATGTTGCTAGTATACCAACTGAATTGTCTGAAATACTAAAATCAATCAACTCTGGTGATATAAAATTTAAAGTGAAAATGAGTGATTCTACTAGACAAGTTGATAAGTTAGAAAATTTGGTACATGAGCTTATCTTAGGCTTCTTGGTTGGCTGCTTAATTATTGCGATTGTAGTAGTAAATAATCCTCAAATAGAATTATTATTAGCAACGTTGATTACTATTTTTGCATCTTGGTTGATTATTAAAATGATTTATGATTTTTGGCATAAAGGGTATTAAATATATTATATATAGAGTATATATTATTATTATTATTATTATTAATAGGAGTGTTTTATGAATGATTATAGTCTAGGAAGGATAAAGAAAATATATGATGTTAAAGTAATTTCTAAGTTGGTTTTTATTCTGGTAATTACCATTATGATTCTTGTAAGTGCCGGAAAGTTTATCTGGGGCAAATTGGAAGATCAAAAGTATGTACTTAAGTGTACGCTTAAAAGTGAATCTGATAATATTGTTCAAATATGGAATAGAGACTTTGCAGATAAGAAAACGGGCTACGAAGCGTATGATACTATAATTATTTATTATAGAGATAAAACAAAAATAACTAATAGTAATTTTAAGAATTTAAAAGAGAAACTTATAGCTAAGGGGTATAGCGGTAATTATGAACTTAAAAATAATAAAGTGTATATCACTTTTTCTAATGTAGTGGCTGTTTCTTCAGTTAGTGAACTAAAAAGCGAAACTGAATTAGTTGGTTTTACTTGTAAATAGTATTAATAAAACTAGGCTGGACTAGTTTTATTTTGTAATATTTTCCTAATTTAAAATATAATTTATTATTAGTGTTAGTATTAATTTGTACTATAAAAATTAATATATTAAAGGTATAATTATTACAAGGAGGATTGAAAGTGAGAAATATTAAAAAATTATTTATTTTAGTGATTGGTATTTCCATTTTATGTACAGGGTGTTTTAACACCAAAGTAAATGAAAAGGTAGTAAAAAAAGATACTGTTAAGGCAGAAAAAATATCATATGATGAATTGGAGAAAATTATAAGCAATTATAGTGATTATGTAAATGTCGATGTTGTTGATGTTAGAAGTGAAGAAGATTTTAATAGAGGGCATATTATCGGGTCAATAAATATACCATATAATGATTTGGATGATATTATTATTTCTAATGATAGAGAGATTGTAATTTATGGAGCAACTATTTCAAAAAGTAAACAAGCTGCCAATGATTTAATTAATCTGGGATATAAAAATGTTAAATATATTGCTGGTTTAGATAATTGGCCATATGATTTGGAAAATTAATTCTGTTTTAGCACATGATGTTGACAAGTGCTAAAAATGGTGTTATAAATTATTTGTTGAGAGCAAAAAACAGGAGATGAAAATAATGAAGAAAAAAGAATTTAAATCAGAATCTAAAAGACTTTTAGATTTAATGATTAACTCAATATATACAAATAAAGATATATTTTTACGAGAATTAATTTCTAATGCTAGTGATGCTTTGGATAAACTTTATTATAGAAGTTTAAACGATTCTAATATAGATGTTAATAAGGATGATTTATGTATTTCCATTGTTTTTGATGAGGAAAAGCGTACTCTAACCATAACAGATAATGGCTGTGGTATGACAAATGAGGAATTGGAGTCTAATCTAGGTACTATTGCGAAAAGCGGTTCTTTACAATTCAAAGAAAATATGAGTAAAGATCAGAAAGTTGATATTATAGGTCAATTTGGTGTTGGTTTCTATTCCGCTTTTATGGTCAGCGATAAGATTACCGTTACATCATTAAGCGTTGATAGCAAGGAAGCTTTTGTTTGGGAGAGCGAAGGTGCTGATGGTTATACTATAAAACAAGCCGATAAGGATACATTTGGTACTGAAATTGTATTACATATAAAAGAAGATACAGAAACAGAAGATTATTCTAAATATTTAAGTGAATATGAGTTAAAGAGTTTAATAAGAAAATATTCTGATTACATTGCTTATCCAATTAAAATGGAAGTTACGCATCATCATTTAGTTGATGAAAAAGAACAAAAATATGAAGATCATAAAGAAATTGAAACAATTAATAGTATGGTTCCATTGTGGAAAAAGAGTAAAGACGACATAACAGAAGATGAATTGGCTAATTTTTACATGGATAAATTTAAAGATTTTGATAAGCCTTTAAAAACAATAAAGTCTGATGTTGAAGGAATGTGCACTTATAAAGCTTTATTATTTATTCCAACACATGCACCAGCAGATTATTATACTCAAGATTATGAAAAGGGTTTGGCATTATACACTAATGGTGTAATGATAATGGAAAAATGTGCTGATTTATTGCCAGATTATTTTAGCTTTGTAAAAGGCGTTGTTGATACAGAAGATTTATCATTGAATATTTCTCGTGAGTTGTTACAAGAGTCTCATAGTTTAAAATTAATTGCTAAAAATATTGATAGTAAGATTAGAAAAGAATTGGAAGCTATGATGAATGACAATCGTGAGACATATAATTCATTTTTTAAAACTTTTGGTGTTCAGTTAAAATATGGTGTTTATAACAATTATGGACAAGATAAAGATAAGTTAAAAGATTTGATTATGTTTTATAGTTCTAAACATGAGCGTCTTATTTCATTAAAAGAATATGTTTCTGAAATGAAAGAGGGACAAGATAAAATATATTATGCAGCAGGTTCTTCAATAACTAAAATTGATTCAATGCCTCAAGTTGAGCAGGTTAAAGATAAAGAATATGATATTTTGTATTTAACTGATTATGTTGACGAATTTGCTATTACGGCTATAAATGAATATGAGGGCAAGAAATTTGCAAATGTTGAAAGTGAAGACTTGGGCTTAGAAACAGATGAAGAAAAGGAAGAAACAAAAAAAGTAAACAAGAAAAATGCTGACTTATTAAAGGCAATGGTTGAGGAAATAAAAGAAGTTAGTGATGTAAGATTTACGGGTAAATTAAAAAAACATCCAGTATGTTTAACAACTAAGGGTGATGTATCAATAGAAATGCAAAAAGTATTTGATGCTATGCCAAATGACTTGGGAATTAAAGCTGAAACTATTTTGGAAATAAACGAAAAGCATCCAATTGCTGATAAGTTAAAAGAACTATATAAAAATGACAAGGAGCAATTTATTAAATACACAAAAATTTTATATAGTGAAGCAAGAATAATTGCGGGATTACCAATAGAAAATCCAACAGAAATATCTAATTTGATTTGTGATGTTATATCAAAATAGTTAAAATTATAATATTAAAATGGTATATAACTTAATATTTGTTAATACCATTTTTTTGTAGGTTAACTGAAGTATGATAAGATTTTTCTTTTTTGTATATATGTGATACAATTTACAAGAGGTGAAGTTGCAGTGAAAAATAATATATTTCCTTGGTTTATTCTTTTATTCTTTCTTGTTTTCATAGTTATAGGAATTCAAACAATAAAAATAGAAAAAATAGATATTAATAATCCCGAATCGCAAACTATAGTTACAGAAGATATATTAATGCAGGTTATTAACGGGGAAAAAGAATTTATAGATTCTAATGGTAAAGAAATATTAATAGATTCTTTAGTAATTGAAGATGTCCCTGTAAAGATTAATCAATATTCATTTGTTGATTTGGATGATGATAAAAATAATGAGCTTGTAGCTATAACGGACTCTTACTATGAGTATTATCTTGTTTTACATATAGATAATAATATTATTTATGGTTATACTATTCCATTTAGTGAGATTGATATTATTAATAACGACGGGGTAATATATGATACTCTTAATTCTTCAACTTATTATAGACGACTAAAATTTAATAAGGGTGTATATAAGAAGGTTAACATTGCTTCTTCTACAAGTGATGAATATATAGTTAATGGTGAAGTTTGTAATCAAGCAAAGTTTTTAGAATTTGAAGATGAATACGCAAAGGCTGGTTACATTATTTATAAATCAATAAATACAAAATGGATGGAGAAAAGATTGTCACTAATTTTTTCTTTAAAAAATGATAATTACTATTACACTAAAACCGGTAATTTAGAAGTTATTTTTGCAACTGACAATAATTTTTCTAGTTTTAAAGAGGAAATATCTGGCGAAAAGTTTAATTTATATTATTTGACATCTGATGGTAATGATGGGCGTGTTATAATTAAAAAAAATGATGATGATATGTTAAAATTCAGCGATGAGCTGTTTATTAAAAAGAATGTTGGTATTTATGATGAAAATACTCAATATATAGCGATTGTTATTAGTAATGATAAATTAAATAGTACTTTTGATAATAATTATTTTGTATATTACTTTAAGTATTATAATAAGAACATACAGTTTCTTGGCAGTCATATACAGGATAGTTATGATGAGCTTTTTAACGAAGATGTTATAAGTGATTTGCAATAGATTTATTCTATTGCTTTTTTGATAAAATGTATAAATTATGTAAATTTACTATGAAAAATTAGAAAGATGAGTTATACTCTAAATGTAGATAGGAGGATTTTATGAGTAATACTGTTGGACATAATACAGAAATGATGAGAGAATGGTCAGAAAGTGTAAGTAATTATGCATCTGAGTATGATAGTTTAATTCATTCTTTATATAATTTGTTACAAGGATTTGTTTCTAGTGATTTTACTGGCGGTTTATCCAAGGATTTTGAAAGCAAAATCATGGAGCAAAAACCAAACTTTGAACGACTAACTAGCTTTTTAGAGGATGCTTCTAATCTTGTAAAGAGAACATCAGCTGATATTGACAGTGATGAAGAAGAATTAAGACAAATGATAAATAATAGTGATATTATAGGATAGGAGATGAAAATATGAGTGGAATGAGCGGTATAGCAAAGATTAACCCACAAGAAGCAATGTCAAAGGCGAACAATATGAAAAGTATAGCTAGCAACATCGAAGAATTGCTAAATAAGGCAAGTAGAAAATTAGAGGAAATTAATGATGAAGATGTTGGAATGTATCATGGACAAAGAAGACCTAGTGAATTGAGAGCTGAGTTAGATGAGTACAAACAAACATTTTCTAGATTTCATGGACAGATTGATGCATACTCAGACAGTATAATCGCTATTGCACAAAAAATGTTAGCAGAATAATAACAATCAAACTTTTATTTTTTATAAAAGTTTTTTTCTAGGAGAGGATTTAATGGCAAATAATTATAAAATGAATAGTGCAGAGCTTAATTCAATTGTAACTAGTTTAAATGATATCAGTGCTGATTATAATGAAAATGTTACAAAGTTGGATAATTTAATTAAAGAAATTGATGGCTCTTCAGCATGGACCGATGCGACCCTAAAATCATCATTTGTAAAAAGTGCAAGTAGTTATGTTAATTTATATAAAAAAATTTATGTGGGTTTAAATGCCTATACTAGCTATCTAAAGAGAAAAGCTAGTAATTCTGATGATATTGAAACAACATTTTCTTGATAGGTAATTATTGTAGAAAGAGGTGATAAAATGCCTGGTGAATCAGTCAAGTTAGACAAATCAGCAGTAGGTGAATGGCAAAATAGGATAACTTCGATACAAATATCCTTACTTGATAACTTGAGTAAGTTTTTGAAAACATATAATGAGATTAATTATTATTTTGAAGGAGAAGCATCAACCGGTGTGTTGGAGAGTATTAATACTTATGTCAAAAATGCTTCTGAATTTACTCAAAAATTGTCTAATTTAAAAAACAATTTATCAACGGTTGTTCAAACTTTAGATAATCAATAGAAAGGGGATTATAACATGGATGCTAGTTCTTTATCTACTGAGATTGGGAGTATAAAGAAAACACTTGATAGTAGCTTAAATACACTTAAAAACGTCGATTTTACCAGTCAGTGGGCGGGAGAATCAAGTGATGCTACAAAAAAAGATTACGATAGTATACTGGATGCCATAAGTAAAACTATAACTTCACTATCATCGTTGTCAGATGGACTTAAGAATGTTGGATTATGTCAAGAGGAAGATGAAAAGATGAATAGTTTACGATATAAAATGAGCAAATATAACGTCAATTCAACTTCGATGTCAGAGGCGGATGCCCAACAATATAATTTATTGTCACACGAATACAATGAGTGTGCAAAGACAAAAGAGCAATATAAGAAAGATGCATCGTCTTGTTTAAGCCAGGTTAACAGCAATGCTGTTTTGTCAGAAATTACCTTAAAATCTTACACAAAGAGTTTTGATTATTCCGATTTGACATCAGAAATCGATGATACTTTCAAAGGATATGTAGGAAGTGCATCTGTTCCTACACCTATAAAGAAGACTTCAACGATGGGTAGCACCAGCTACAATAACAGAGGAAGTACAACATATACTACAGTAGAAAGACGAATAGTAACTGTTGAAGGTGGTACGACCTCGCCAACTAATAGCTACGACAGTAGTCAGAAAAATCTAAATTCTACCACTGCAGCTCGGATTACTGCTGCTACTGGTAGTGCCGTTGTTGCGGCCATCAGCGGCGATGTTGCTAGTACTACCGGCAGTACTACTAAGGTTAATACTGGTAAAGTTTCTACTGTACAGACCAAAGCTTCCGCTGTTACTTCGGCTAATAATTATACAACAGTTGGCGGTAAAGATGTTGTTAAAAATTTTGCTACCTATGTAGGTAAGAATGGTATATATCAAGCCTCAGATACGAAACGCTACGGTGATAGATGTTTATCTTTTGCCTATGCATATGCTTACGGCATTTATAAAGGTGTTAACCCAAATGTTAACAATGCAGCATATTATAAATATGCTGGCAGTTTTAAAGAATATGATAACACAGATAAAAAAACCGTTCTTAATAAGGTATATTCTGAGGTAAGTGCTGGAAGACCTGTCGTTTTGCAAGTAAATGGAAATAGATATGGTACATGTAGACATTATGTAGCAGTAGTTGGTTTTAAGAACAAGGTTACTTCTGCTGCCAACTTAACAGAGAAAGATTTGTTAATTATTGATAGTTGGGACGGCAAATTGGAGACTATGGATATGAAATCCTCTCGATTTATGACAACGGGAAAAGCTTGCCACAAGACATACGCTGGTTATCAAATTTACACACTGAAATAGGGTATCAGTTAGTTTATCAAATTACTATTATTTTATATCCTGTATTTTTTCAACAATTAATTTATTATGTATGGAAGGTGGTAACATGGCAAAAGAAGTGCAAATTAGTGATATGAATCTATTACGTCAGAATTCTGAATTGATAGGTAAAGAAAAAAGTAAAATTAGCACATATAAGGATCAATTGAATAATGCATTGGCAAAAGCAACAAATTATGAGGAAATTAATATCTCGGAAAAGGCAAGAGCTATTGCAGAATCGATTAATACTATTGTACATAATTTAGAGGTTTTATCAAAAAATATAGAAAATTACATTAGTACAATAGATAGTTTTAATCACAATGACTTTTCAAAGTCGAGTTTATCAAATGTAGAATCCGTATCAACGAATAATTCGAGCGCTACATCTACTAACTTCGATAGCAATTCTCAAGTTCACAATGTTCAGCGTACTATAGTAACATATGTTACTAGAACAGCTCCTGTGATTGCTTCAGTTCCTGTAAGGAATAATTCTGACGGAGATGACGCTACTCCAAGTGAAACTAATTCTTCTAATTTAAAAAGTACTACGGATAATAGCGCCGCAGATGAGAAAACGTCGACTAAAAACAGTGGCGTAGTTACTGGAAAAGTTAATCAGGATAAGATTTATAGCTATTTATCAAAACAAGGATTCAATGACGCTGCGATATGTGGTATATTAGCTAATATGCAACATGAGTCGAACTTTAGGCCTAATGCCTTAGGTGATGGTAAAACATCATATGGTATTTGCCAATGGCACGCAGGTAGATACACGCGTTTAAAAAATTATTGTAAACAAAATAATTTAGATTATAAAACTGTTGAGGGGCAATTAGAGTATTTGGTTTGGGAATTGAAAAATTATTATAAACCAGTTTATAACACCCTTAAAAGCGTTCCGAATACATCTCAGGGAGCATATCAAGCTGCTGCAGAATGGACTAAAAAGTTTGAAGTTCCAGCCAATAAGGAAGCTGCCGCTGCTAGGAGAGGTAACTTGGCGGTTAAAAGCTATTGGTCTGTATATGGTAAAGCGAAAAGTTAAGAAACATTTTGTTTCTTTTTTTAATGAAAGAAACTAAAGATAGTGATGTTTACAATATAATTGTATATACATAATATTAGTAGATAGTCTTACATCCTATGGCTCATAATTTAACTTTTTAAGGCAGTTTGAATTTAATATCTGACTAAATTATGGTTTAAACTTTTAGTAAAAAATGTCTTTAGCATTTCATTATTGCACAGTCTATGATATAATATTCATATAATGGAGGCGTGTGTGGTGTACAAGTTAGGTAGTTTAAAGTTTAATTTAACAAAGAGTAAATTAATATTGTCTTTTTTTATTTTTCTATTTTTTATCTCTTTGCTTTTTTGTGGTTATAGTGTTTTTGCATCCGCAGAAAAATTTAAAATTGCTGATGTTGAGATAATTGATAAATCGGATAATGTTTTACATAGTATCGATGATTTTAATGATGAAGAAGTTATCGATAATATTACAT
>CADCQR010000076.1 GCA_902803685.1 uncultured Erysipelotrichaceae bacterium | reverse complement strand
GTGTTACCGATATAAATCTTGTACCATTAGAATAATATGGTGCCCGATAAGTACCAGTTTGAGGTATATTGTTATTGGTGTTATCATCATGATTTTTATATTGTTCTAATTTTTCGGCCATTTTAGTATAATACTCTATACCTTTGCTACTATATGTCTTTTCAATCCATGAAAGGAAATCATCTCTAGAAACATACTTCCTCAGTTTGCGCTCATTAATATAGCATGCCATTGCAGTCCAAAAATCTTCTTCAGGAAAATCACGATCTATAAAATCATTAGGATTTATATTTTTTTCTTTTAATATATCACAAATAAGATCTTTTGTATCCTTATCTTCTTCATCAGCATCGTAGTCACGTTTAGCATGCTCATAGCATGTGCGGACTAAATGCGTACCACCATTGATAAGCTTTTTAATTCCTCTTAAAATTTTTCCATCATCTGAATTATCTACAATAACAAAGACTTCGTACTGAGAACGTCTTTTTTTTGCCGCTTTTTTTAGAATTTCATCTAACATATTACCATTATTATTAGCCGACATAGTATCCCTCCAAATTCATATGTTATTATATAACATAACATTATTCTCTTCAATTATATTTGCTTAGTTATAAATTTTTTTTACTATTCCGTAAACCATAGAAATATTAGTTGGTATAATGTATTGAGCATTTATCTTTTTCGCTACTGCTAAAACGAAAGCACACATTGCCCTAGTTCCATACCACCAATCTGGATTAGAACTATTTTTTCTTATATCATTCAAAGATATCTTCTCATAATAACGATGCGTTTCTTTAACCCTAGTATCAATGTCCATCATTATCTTTGCAGAATCATCTTCATATAATGTATTATGTTCAAATTTTATACCTGCACCTCTAACAAATGCCTCGTGGCCTCCGCCAGCTAAAATCATTACATTAGCGTGTTCATTTGGGATTTGTAATCTTTGTTCAATATATTCTACGACACTTTCAAGTGGCGTAGTAGCTATATCATCAGGCAAATCTTTAAATTCATTTGTAACATCAATTACACCTATGGGGGTATTTTTGCTTTCGATAATCTTACCGTCATAAATGGATATTTCGGTAGAACCACCGCCACCTACAAAAACACATACTTTATCTTTGACAAATCTTGTGGCTCCCAAAACTGTTAATTCATTTTCCATATTCTGAGAAATAATATTAAACTCAATGCCAGTACTCTCCTTAATCTTATCTAAGAACTCAGATTTTTCTTTTCCTTTTAAATCGCGAAATATGCTAGTACCGCAAACATATATATCTTCATATTCTTTTTTTAACTCCAATATTTTATTAATCAATATATCTGTATCACTATCTAAAATTTTATTATTTTCTTTATAATTTCTTTTAAAAAATATTGTCAGCTCTTCTAATCTATTTATACTTTTTCCGTCATATAAATCTATCTTTGTATTCGTAGAGCCCACTTCAATTATAATCTTATCCACTTCTTCCTCCACTATCTTATTTTTGTCTATCGTATTTATTATATCATATTAAAATTAATTTTTATAGTTTTTTTTGGGCATATCATCAAAACTTACCAAAAAAATAACAGTTCAATTATGAAATGTTATTCTTATTGCCCAGAATTTACTATACTAGTTAAGGCATTCTCTCTCGCTGCAGCCTTTCTTTTTAATTCTTCACCATCTTCAGCTTGTCTGGCAGAATAATTATCTTTGATTTCTTCTACACTCGATAAAATAAATTCTCTCTTTAATTCTTCAAATGTATCGTAGGGAATAGTTTCTGTATCGTTTGTAATTTTGTAGTCTATTAATAAATCTATGAAATCTTTTACATATGAAAATTGTTGGTTAGTAATAATTGAATCTAAGGCATTATTTCCTTTATTTATACGGTAAAAAGATATTCCCCTACTATATGATGGTTTGTCATCAGCTAAAACCAATGCTTTACCTTCAGCTTGTAATTTTGAAAGACTACTGCCCAAACTATCTGAATATGTATCACTACTGTCATCCTTGTCTATTATTAATCTTGGATGTTTTCTAATAAATTCTTGTTGTTCATCAACAGTACAATAATATGTATCTTGATAAATGTAATTCTTACCTTCATATATACTCATCAAACTGCATAAATTTCTTCTTAATTCCGCTTCACTAAAAGAAGAATGTCTCTTAACAGAAGCACAAAGTTCATTTATTGCATTGTCATATTCTATTATTTTTTCTCTTAAGGTAGCCAATTGTTTTCTTTCTTCTTCACTTAACATTTTATTGCTATCAAGCAAGTTATTTAGTGCAGATATTTCTGCCTCTTTTAAATTATTTAACATTAAAAGTCGCTGATTAAACCCCATTTAAAGTCCTCCTTCTTTTGCGTCTATATTATAAAGCATCTATTTATTCTAGTAAATATACATAATAGATAAAATTGGTCTTTGTGTACAAATATCTATATTTTTTCACTTATCAAGTTCTATAATTTTTGTTCAGTTTCTCATCTTTTTAACTTTTTGCTGTGCACTCTTCAAATCTGATTTGTGTATATCTGGGTTAAGGTGCAAACTAATCCTATGATTTTTTACTTTCCCTATCACCGGATACATTTTATTTATGACATCAATATTATATTCAAATAATGAAAGTGGTGTGGTTATTAATTTATATTTATTATTACTTACATATCTTATTTCCACTTCTTGTGCACTAATATTTTCTTCATCAAGACGTACAATTATTGCATGTCCTCCTTTTAGCGCAATATCCATTTTCAATTCATCAAAATTAATGTCTTGACTAGTTTCTTCTACAAAATTCAAAAACCATGGATGACTGCTTAAATATGATGAAACTTCATTAGTAGGCATTTCTTTTATAAATCTTTTTAAATCCTTTAAGGTGCTAGAAAGCTCTTTTTTTATAACTTCATTTATTTTTTCTTCACTAGCTAAAGGATGCAAACTTCCGGTCCCTACATTTAAATCATTTAAATATATAATGAATTTTTTTTTTTTTTTGTACTTGATTCTCCAAATACATTTTCAGCTTCCTGTCTTGTTACGTAAGAAATTGTTGGTGTCCCTGCTAACAATTTGTTTACTATTATAGCTCCATCTTTATCTTTTAAAATATAACTTTCTATAACATTTCCATCACAAACTCGTATATAGGGTTCTCCAAAATCGAACAGCTGATTAGCATATGTTACAGTATCAAACATACCAGATTTTGCTGTATGAATAGGAATGTTTGAATATGGAAACTGATTTTTTCTATCATCGTCTAAATAACTATGTATCAATACTCCAGATTTATTACCATCATAAATTATGCCATTTCTATTTAGGATAGTAAGCCTATTTTTGTAAGGAGTCATTACTTGTACACAATCATTTCCGACATAAACGTTATCAATTCTTTTCACTGTTTTTGTGGTGTCTTGTGCTTTTTTCATATTCCTTTTCACCTCTTTTAAGCATCGATTCACTTTGCTACTAGTAATAATTACAGGACATAGCATAACAAATTTTTTATTTTATAACAATTATTTTTCAAAAAAAGATTGGTGTAATATACATCAATCCCAGAATTAATTGTTTTCTATTATATTTTAAAATTTATATAATCTAAATGTTCATAAAAAGTGGCTATTTATAATTCTTTTCAATAAATTGTTTTAATTTTTTATCAAATGTATATTCTCTATTTTTCTTATCATTCTTTGCTAATTGGCAAAAATATTTTTGTAGTTTTTCATCATACTCTAGCCTGCCTAGTGGATCATTATTCTTTTTCCCTTTATATAAAGTAGATGTAAATAGAAATTCATCTTCTTTTAATTCTATACACTTTACAAAACTATCCTGTATAAAAGCGACTCCAGTTATATAGTAAGCGCTACTCTTTCCACCTATTTTATTTAATTCATTTTGATAGTATGCTTCTAATTCATCGTCAGTCATGACATTTCCGTTTATTCTTCTGACATACAGTCCAGGTTGCTTAACAAATTTGTCTACATAAAGTGCTGAGTCTGTAGCAATAGTTGGCATATTAACCACATTAAAATATGCTTTAGCTTTAATTAATGCATTTTCAATTACATTAGTTCCATTTTCCTCTATGTTTATATCGATATTTAAATCATATGGAGTGACTATTTCATATTCTTTTAGTCTATCTTTCATATTTTTAATCTTATATTTATTTTTAGTTGCAAAAAAAATTCTTTTCACAAAATACCTCACTGCTAAAAGATTACACATCTTTTAGATTGCTTAGATATTTAATCGCGGCTGTAGCAGCAACAGCACCATCACTAGCAGCTGTTACCAATTGTCTTACAATCTTTGTTCTATTATCGCCAGCTACAAATATACTAGGCTCATTAGTCTTACAATCTTCACCTGCAATAATATACCCCTTACTATCCAAATCTACCAATTTAGAAAAATTTTGATTTTCCGGTATTCTTCCTACAGCAATAAACAAACCATCTATCTCAAGTATCTCTTTATGTTCATCACTGTTTTTTATCTCTATGTTTTCTAGCTTTTCATCACCAATAAGTCTTGTAATATTACTATTATATAAGGGTATAATATTTTCTTTCTGTTCCAAAAGGTCTATTTTAGAATCATCAACTGCCAGCTTATCTCTTCTATGAATTAAATACACTTTTTTAGCTATATCTGCTAAATATAATGCATCTTCAACTGCGACATATCCACCACCAACAATGGCAACGCTTTTATCTCTATAAAAAGCCCCATCGCAAGTTGCACAATATGAGATCCCTTTCCCCAGAAATTTATCTTCTTTATCAAGATTTAATTTCCTATTATCTGATCCAGTTGCTAGGATTATTGTTTTAGAAAAATAGGTTTGATTTGCAGTATTTATTATCATCTTATCAGTATCCTTGTCTATATTGACAACCTTTTCAAAAACAAATTCAGCGCCTAGTTCTTTTGCTTGATTATATATTTTAGTAGCAAAATCAAATCCAGAAATATGAGGTTCACATGGATAGTTTTCTATAGATAAACTATTAATTATCTGACCTCCATATGTTTTAGCTTCGAATACCAATACCTTCTTTGAAGCGCGTCTTGCGTAAATGGCAGCAGTCAAGCCTGCTGTTCCAGCGCCAATAATTATAATATCGTACATTCTTACCTCCTATTATTACTATATATTTATTGTCAATATTCAAGATAATTTTACCTGTTAAATCTGTGCAAGTCAATTAGTTGACATTGAACTTATAAATTAAAGAATATTTTTATATCAATGTCGATAATTATTGTGCTAATAAATTTTGGATTTACTAGAGTTAAATCAACTATAAAACTCAAAACAGAAGTTGATTAACCGCCTTAATAGTCATCTTTTTATTACTATAATATTAAATATACAGCAGATTCAATTTTTTTAATTTTTCTTTCCTCTGTCAGTAATAGTTTACCAGCATTTACTTTTTCTCTACCCTGTGGCAAAAAGTTTAATAGACTCATTTGCTTTAATTCAGAAATTTCTAACAATTCTAATATATCTTTTATTTCTTTGTAATTGGGCTTCATTGGTGCAAAACATATATATTTAATTTTTCGGCATCAATTAAAGATTTTAATAACGATTGTCTAGCCTGCTCTTCCCTTCCCATGATATAACTATCTATGTCGACCTCATATACTTGCATATCAAATGCTATTTTATCAAGTCCTATTGCTTTCAGTCGTCGCAGCAAATATCTATGAAACAAAATTCTTTTCTTTTAATTAATTGGTCATAATTTTTTAGCCTTGATTTTAAAAATCCAATTTCAGGTTTACTCTGCTCAATTTGATTTAATTTGCTATCCATTTCAAGCATGACTGTTTCTTTATGTTCATCACTTAATTCATTACAGCTTATAACCCTACATGCTCATAATTTATGATAAACGCCTGTTACAGAATAAACGGTTTCATTACATCTTGCTTACTATATTTAATTTTTAAACACATGAATTAAATAGTTTTTTGCACTATTGCATTGTTTTTGGTAGATTATTTATTTATCTAGGTATTTGTAGATTCGATTTCCAATTTTGTAACTTTTCCGATATGGTACTTAACATTTACTGAATCTATTGTATTTTTTAGCCATTTGAAAATACACCTCCTTTTGGAAGTGTATCATAGCATTTTCATAAACTGCTTCTTTACATTATTAATATCTTAACGCCGATTTACATTTTGTGGCTGATTGATTTTGCTAATGCTTCTTGAAACTTTTCTATTCTCGGTTGATAATCCACAGGTTCACTACCAGCAATTCTTGCCGTTTCTATATCAACTAGTTGTTCAGCTTCTAAACATTTAATTGTCCCTTGAATAATCTCTTCACCATTTTCAGAATATGGGCAATGAAGTGAAATATCATCATTTAGTGGTGTGACTTTTTTCATTGGAACATAATCATCTGTCTCTGTATGAAAAGTTCTATTAGATACTATGTTTTCACCATCGACTTGCATTTCAACTTCACTCCAGCTAATAGAATTAGCAACTTTTGGTGGGGTTAAATCAAGTAACCCAGTATTTTTTATTGCTTCAGAAGATAATTCACTGTCCACAGGAATTCCATTAAGTATCTGTAAATACTCTTTAACGGTCATTTTAACATCCATTATTACTACACCTCCTCATGGTACGATTATACTGCGTTTTATCATCAAGCGCAACATTTTTGCTATTTTTTGTTACATTAAGAAGTAAATGTAATTTATTTTATTTGATGTTATTTTCAAATTAATTTTAAGCAAAAAAGCGAATCTGAGGAAAATACAAATTCACTTTTTCTATGTCAAAAAATATTTTTACTCAAACTCAAATTGTTAATTGAGCGATACTAACAGTTTTAATAATCTAAGACTAATTATTTCTTTAATTAACGAAAAAAACTAACTATTTTTAGTT
>CADCQR010000075.1 GCA_902803685.1 uncultured Erysipelotrichaceae bacterium | reverse complement strand
TGGTAGCAAACAATGAGGCTGATGATGGAGTATTAGTTTGCCGAACAGGTATAGGAATGTCTATAGCTGCCAATAAAGTAAGAGGAATTAGATGCGCTAAAGTTGACTCGGTAGAAGATGCTACACTTTGTCGAAATGATAATGGTGCAAACGTAATAACATTTAACTTTACAAAAAGCATTGATGAGATAAAGCGTCTATTAGATGCATATTTTAAAGCAGAAATTTTAAATGATGATAGACATCTTAGAAGAGTATCAAAGATTATGAAATATGAGGAAACACACTAATGCATGGGAAAATATTTGTTTATATTATAGTTACATTGTTAGTTAGTTGGTCATTAGAATCAATAAATATAAATGGGATATTTAAAAAAAATCGGATAATTCAAGCAAAATTTGTTTATTTTTTCTTAGCGGCTTCTCTAATATACTTAGTTACAAATTTTATAATGGATTTATATACATCACTAAAAATATTTTAATATTGTATAAATTCTTTTTTTTTGGAAAGAATTATATTAGAGGTGAAAAAAATGAGAAAATTAAAACTAAAATCATATGTAGTACCAACATTATCTTTTTTATTAATATTTGTATTCTTCGCAAGTGCTTTAATTGTTAAAAGTGGAAAGTCAGCCTCATTGACATCTAATAGGTACGTTAATGAGAGTATTTTAGAAAATGATATTCCTGTAGTTAAGCAAACAACACAATTAATAAAGCCATATGTCAGTCCAAATGTTGAAATTGGAAAGTATTATTACAACTATAATGATAGCGAAGAGAACCAAAAAAAAGCAATAATTAAATACGATGATACATACATGCAAAACTCAGGTATTGATCTTGTAGGAGAAGATATATTTGAGGTAATATCAGTGCTAGATGGAAAAGTTATAAGTGTTGCTGATGATGAAACATTGGGTAAAGTTGTAAAGATTGAGCACGCAAATGGTTATATTTCAGTTTATCAAAGCTTATCAGAGGTAGATGTAGAAAAAGATAATTATGTATCCCAAGGACAAGTAATTGGAAAAAGCGGGACTAATAAAATCGATAAATCATTGAAAAATCATTTACATTTTGAGTTATATTTAAATAGTCAGATGGTAAATCCACTTGATTATTTAGATAAAAGTATAAATAATTAGAAGAGAGTAAGTTTACTCTTTTTTTTCTATTTTATAAAATAAATCATATATTATTATTATAAAGATAAAAATTATGTTAAAATAATAATGAAAAAAAGGATGTGACACAATGATATCAAAAGATATAGGTATTGATTTAGGAACTGCCAACGTCCTAATCTATGTAAAAGGTCAGGGCATTGTATTGAATGAACCAAGTATTGTAGCTATAGAGGCCGATACGAAGAAAGTTATAGCTGTTGGAAAAGAAGCAAATGAGATGTTAGGTAGAACACCAGGAAAAGTAAAATCAATAAGACCAATGAAGGACGGTGTAATAGCAGATTTTGAATTAACCGAAATTATGCTTAATTTTTTTATAAAAAAAATTAGGGCAAAAAAATTATTTTCTAGACCGAGAGTTTTAATATGTTGCCCAACTAATATAACACCAGTAGAAAAGAATGCAATTAGGGAAGCGGCAGAAAGAACAGGTGCTAGAAAAGTATATATAGAAGAGGAGCCTAAAGTTGCTGCTATTGGTACTGGAATGGACATATCTAAACCCCATGCAAATATGGTTGTAGATATAGGTGGGGGCACTACAGATATAGCAATACTATCTTTAAATGACATAGTGATTTCAGAATCTATAAGAGTAGCAGGCAATGTATTTGATGAAGATATTATAAAATATATCAAACATAAATATCATTTACTTATAGGAGAACTTACGGCGGAAGAAATAAAAATAAATTTTGCTGATATTAGTAATCCAAGAGAGGAATTAAAAACTGAAATAAAAGGTAGAAATTTATTAACTGGTCTTCCTGACAGTGTAGAGATTAGCCAGATGGAAATTAAAGAGGCCCTTGATGATAGTATTAATAAAATAGTTAAAGCAGCTACTAGTGTACTTGAAGAAGCACCTCCAGAATTATCAGGAGATATAGTTGATAAGGGAATAATATTAGCCGGAGGGGGAGCTTTGCTTAAAGGTCTATCAGATATACTAGAAAAATCATTAAAAGTACCAATATTAATAGCCGAGTCACCTTTAACGTGCGTAGCTGAAGGCACTGGTATTCTTCTAAATAATATAAAAAAACTAGAAGAAGCAGAATATTAAAGAGCAATTATAAGTTTAAAGGAAAGAAGTGGTATTTTGAAATGGCAATTAATTAATTCGGTAGCTATAGTTATAACAACATTTATATTTTCTTTCATAATAATGATATTCATGAAAAAAATAGCTTTTCATATCAATGCTATAGATGTTCCAAGATCAGAAGAAGGTAACAGACACATTCATAAAAAAACTACACCGCTTTTAGGAGGTGTAGGCATCTTTTTGAGTTTCTTATTTGGCTTTGTTTTATTTGGTGAACAAAGCATTAGAATGAATTCGATATTAATAAGTAGTTTTATAATTGTATTAACAGGAATAATTGACGATATAAATCCTATAAGAGCATGGCAAAAATTGATTGGTCACTTTATCGCTGCAATCGTAATTGTCTTTTATGGCGGAATATTATTAAATAATATATCAGCTTTTGGATATCAAATAGATTTTGGCATACTTTCCTATCCATTAACAATCATATTTATAATAGCATGTACCAATATTATTAATTTAATTGACGGTATGGATGGTTTAAGTGGAGGAATAAGTTCCATATTTTACTTTACCATTGCAGTACTAAGTTTTTATCAAGGGAGATATGGTAGTTTAGTACTATTATTATGTTTGATAATGTTAGGCGCTACATTAGGCTTTTTATTTCACAATTTTTATCCAGCAACTATATTTGCTGGAGATTGTGCTACATTTATGGGATTTATAATTTCTATTATTACATTATTAGAATTTAAAGGCCCCGCATTAATCGGATTCTTTGTTCCGATTACCATTATAGGCATTCCTATATTAGACACATTGTTTGCTATTATAAGAAGATTGTTAAAGGGCCAGACACCTTTTCAAGCGGATAAGCAACATCTTCATCATCAATTATTAGGGATGAATTTTTCGCAAAGGACAACAGTATTAATTATTTGGGGAATAAATCTACTATTTGCATCTGCATCTATGTTTTATACTATAATCAATCAGAAAGTAGGGCAAATAATATATATAATAATCTTCTTGATTGTCATCTGGTTTGTTTTAAAAACTAGTATCATAACTGATAAAACAAAAAAATTAAAAATAAACAAAAAAGAAAAGTGGTTTATAATCACTCATAAAAGATATTGAAATAGCATTTCTTTTTTTTATATATGATGCTATAATATTTACATAAGGAGGAGATAGTATGGAAATAGTAATTCATGGAGATAAGCTGAAAATTACTTCTTCTATGAAAGAGTACATTGAGGATAAGCTAGGAAAGTTAGACAAATATCTAGAAAAATGCGATGAGGTTCGTGCCAATGTCATAGTAAAAGTAAGTAATTATACGCAACGTGTGGAAATTACCATACCATTAAAATCAGTTATACTAAGAACGGAGGACTCTCAACAGGATTTCTATGCAGCTGTAGACAAAGCTATCGATAAATTAGAAAGACAAATCAGAAAAAACAAAACAAGAATAGCAACAAAGCAAACTAAGAATGATTATGGACTTTCACTTATGCAAATCGAAGACGAAGCAGAAGATGAGACTAAGGTCGTTAAAAGAAAATCTGTAGAAGTTAAACCAATGGACGAAGAAGAAGCAATTATTCAAATGGAATTAGTTGGACATGATTTCTATCTATATAAAGATTGTAATACTAATAAACCAGCCGTAGTTTATAAACGTAAAGATGGAAATTACGGAATAATTGAACCAGAATAAGAATTTAATTAAACATATTATGTACAAGGAGAAATGACTTTATTTCTCCGTTTTTTTTTGATAAAATAATAGAATGAAGGAGATGAATACATGAAGTTGTTTAGAAAACTTTTTGATCACGAATATAGAGAATTAAAAAAATTTGAAGCTTTGGCTAATAAAATTATAGATTTAGATGAACAGTATTCCAAATTAACAGATACGGAATTGCAAAATAAAACAGAAGAGTTTAAAGAAAGACTAAAAAAAGGAGAAACATTAGACGATATTTTAGTTGAAGCCTTTGCAACAGCAAGAGAGGCATCATTTCGTGTAATTGGTGAAAAGCACTATTATGTTCAAATATTAGGAGGATTAGCAATTCACTTTGGTAATATTGCTGAGATGAAAACAGGTGAAGGAAAAACTCTAACATCTGTTTTGCCAGCATATTTAAATGCATTAGAGGGTAAAGGTGTGCATATAATTACCGTAAACGAATACTTAGCTAGCAGGGATGCAGAGTGGATGGGAGGAATTCACAGATTTCTAGGATTAACAGTAGGAGTTAATGGTCGCGACTTAACAGCGCAAGAAAAACAAGAGGCATATAATTGTGATATATTATACTCAACTAATAATGAGATTGGATTTGACTATTTGAGAGACAACATGGTAGTAAAAAAAGAAGAACGAGTACAGAGAAAATTAAATTTTGCTATTGTTGACGAAGTCGATTCTGTTCTTATAGATGAAGCAAGGACTCCACTTATTATCTCAGGAGGAGAAGTAAGTTCTAAAAACTTGTACATAGATGCAGATAAGTTTGCAAAAAAACTAAAAGAAGGTACAGATTATGTTTATGATGAAAAAACTAAAAGTGTAAATCTTACCGATAAAGGTTCAGAAATAGCTGAAAAGACTTTTCATATATCTAATCTGTATGACGTAGAAAATGCATCTTTGATGCACTACATTAATCAAGCATTAAAAGCCAATTACTCAATGAGAAATGATGTGGATTATGTTGTTCAAGATAATCAGGTTATTATTGTCGATCAATTTACTGGACGTTTACAAAAAGGAAGGGCATTCTCTGATGGTCTACATCAGGCAATCGAAGCTAAAGAAGGCGTTACAATTAATCAAGAAACAAAAACTTTGGCAACAATAACATTCCAAAATTTATTTAGAATGTATAATAAGTTATCTGGAATGACTGGTACTGCAAAAACAGAAGAAGAAGAATTTAGAAATATTTACAATATGTATGTTATAGAAATTCCTACTAATAAACCAGTAATAAGAATAGATGCCCCAGATTTAGTATATGCTACCAAAGAAGCAAAATATAAAGCCATAGTTAATTTCGTAAAAGAAAAATACGAACATGGACAACCTGTACTTATAGGAACTATAGCAATTGAAACATCTGAATTGATTAGTAATTTATTGAAACAAGCAAAAATACCACACGAAGTATTAAATGCTAAAAATCATGCTAGAGAAGCAGAAATAATCTCAAAAATAGGATTGAATAAATCGGTTACTATAGCTACTAATATGGCAGGACGTGGAACAGACATTAAATTATCAGATGATATTAGAAAACTTGGCGGTTTATGTGTAGTTGGTACTGAACGCCATGAGTCTAGAAGAATTGATAATCAATTACGTGGGCGCTCTGGACGACAAGGAGATCCTGGATATACTCAATTTTTCGTATCAATGAAAGATGATTTAATGGTAAGATTTGGTTCAGACAGAATAGGATCAATGCTAGAAAAACTAGGTTTAGGAGATCAAGCAATAAGAAGTAAAACATTTACTAACTCAATAGGTACAGCACAAAAGAGAGTTGAGGGTAATAACTTTGATATCAGAAAATCATTACTTCAAT
This sequence comes from uncultured Erysipelotrichaceae bacterium, assembly GCA_902803685.1. The sequence continues at coordinate 824 of CADCQR010000075.1, read as the reverse complement.
ATGATGATGTCATGAACAATCAGAGAGAAATAATATATGAAAAGCGAAATAAAATATTAGATAACGAAAGTATTCATGAAATGATATTAACTACTATCAGACATCATATAGAAGATTTAGTTAATTCTCATTTAGCCCCAGAAGGTTATTTGACAGAAAAAGATTATGAAGAAATATTAGAATTTACCAATAGTAATCTTCTACACAATGATATTTCTATTTCAAAAATAAAAGGAAAAGCTCCAGAAGAGACAGTAGATACTATATGCAAATTAGTAATAGAGGAATATGAAAATAAAATATCTAGCATTCCAAAGGAAATAACTAACGATTTTGAAAAAATTATTGCTTTGCAAGTATTAGATAACTATTGGACAGAACATATAAATACAATGTCTCATTTAAGAGAGGGAATCCATTTAAGAGGCTATGCACAAGAAGACCCACTTAGAGCATATACCATGGAAGGCTTTGATATGTTTGATAGCATGTTACAAGCAATGGATAAGGATATATCAATTCTTTTATTAAAAGCAGAAATAAGGCAAAACATTCAGCCAAAAAGTAATACACAAAAACAAATAACTAATGATCCAGATAAAGATGAAAAAAGAGCTCCAAAAAAGAATAAAGACAAAAAAATAGGAAGAAACGACCCATGCCCATGTGGCAGTGGTAAAAAATATAAACAATGTTGTGGTAAGTAAGAAAAGCCCTGTAAAATAAGGGCTTTTTTAATGCCTAAAATTAAAAATATTTTTTAGATACCTTTTTGGATACCTTCCGCTGAGTATCTAAAAGGTATCTAGATACCCAAAAATGGG
>CADCQR010000074.1 GCA_902803685.1 uncultured Erysipelotrichaceae bacterium | reverse complement strand
TTCCAACAAGCTGATAATGAATAATCATCTGATAATAACCCCATCACTGCATCAACTATAATAGGCAATGCAAAGAAAAGCACAAGTGCAAGAAACCAATTTCTTAATACATTATGAAGTTTCTTTTCTTCAGGAGTTGCCATTAAACGTATAAGATTTCTAACTAGAAAAACAATTGCAATTATAGGCATAACTATTTGAAATATATTCAATATTCTTTGAGCAATAGAAAGTACATTAGCCAATACAGGATCACCACAATATTCAACTAAGCCTATATACATATCCAACACCTCTGCCGGATATTATACCGCAAATTCTCTCAAATTTCTACAACTAATTTAATATCCAAAATGTAGACATATTTCTTAAACCCTTAGTTCCCCCTGCAACAGGTGTATTAATGATTTCATTATTAATAACCAATTCTGAAGAACTACCGCCATCTAAATTAGCAGCATTATAAGCACCATAATTTTCTAATATATCACACAAATCAACCATATCAGCACCTATACTACTTGGAATACGACCATTTATTACCAGAAATAAAACTATTCCATCTTGCCTTTGTCCGATGGCCGTTCTTGGGGCAATCCCCCAACCACCATTTCCTTTTACAAAACTTCTTTTGCCATTAACTATTAAAAATGGTCCAAATTCAACGGCATCCCTAATTCCAGCATTTATTGCAGATTCTGCATTCATCTTACCAAGAACTAGCTTATTATCATTATTAAAGCCAATAAAGCCACCGCCAACATTAGCATCTGCAAAATCACTAACAACTTTCCCACGACTTATTACAGTACCATGCGGTAATGCTCCGTTACTGTTCCAATCTGGATCATAAAAACCCCCAGCATTCATAGCTACTATTGCATTTTCTCTATTAGCTACAGTTAAAATATCTTCTCCTCTAACCCCTAAATACTTAGTTGTAGCTATATGTATACGTGATGGGTCATAAATTGCCACTAAAAAACCCTTATACGAACCACCACTAACTTCTATCAACTTATAAAGCTGATTGTCTGAATCTTTAGTCAATATTTCCTTATCATATTCATTTTTATAAATACTCGTAGTATACTTTTTAAATTTAATTGCATTAACATCAGAAATTTCATTAATTTCTTCAACAGAATTAGAAGCTAAAACCTCAGCAATATACTTATCAGAATAAAGCCAAGTTGCCAAATACTGATGATTCATTGTAGTCATAGCCGAAGTAATCCAAAAGTTTTTAAAGCTATCAATAGGGCCATAAAATAAAAATACAAAAATAAATACAAAAAAAGTAAAAACTGACAAAAAGATAAGAAACAATTTTTTTAATTTTCCGGTGCGCTTTTTACTTTCCATTTGTATCCTCTTTACTTTCAAACCTACCATCATTGTTACAATCTATATACTTTTTTTTAGTCTCATAGCTAGCAATAAATTTATCAGAATTGACTGATTTAGCATACAAATTATATTTAGCAATATTTTTATTATAATAGTTAATATCATTTACAAACAAATTATTAACTTGCTCAAATATTATCTTATAATTACTACATTTGTTATTTACACGTGAATCAGGATAATATACATCATTACACAAAGCATCTAAAACCTTCTTTTGCTTCTCTATATTATCGACTATAGCTTCATAATTAGATAAACTATTTTTAACTAGTGTATCTTGGCTAGCCATAGTATCATAATATAAAGTACTTAAATATTTTTCATATAAAAGATCTCTTTGGTCCTCATATAAACTTACACTTGTTGTGAACTCCTCAAAAGAATTAGAAACATCATTCATTCTTCCTAAAACCAAGCTTCTATCTTCTCTTAAACTAATAATAAACATAGAAACACAACCCGAAAAAATCATCACAAAAGAGATTATCATTAATAGAAAAGACACATTCTTTAACTTCATAGCATCACATCCCCATACAATATAAATTATAACAAAAAAAAGAAAAATGTACATATTTTTCTACAATATACATCTTCATAAACAAAAGATTTAATTAAACTAGTTATTAACTACGTACTTCTTGAAAAAAATCAACTTATTACTAAATATTGTAAAAAAGAAAAACAGAACTTGAAATAATATAAACGAATCTCTATTACACATAAAAACAAATAGTAAAGAATCAACAAAAACATAAGATACAAACATCAAAATATCTATCCAAAACTTGTTTTTACATTTTCCAAATATAAATCTTTTTTCTAAAAAATAGCTAACTGCAAAAAACAAAATATAATGATATTTAAATATATAAACATCTTCTATATTAGGAAAAATCTTTTTAATTAAATATATAAGCACAGTATAAAATAATAATATAAAAAAGTGCTTAAAAATATAAATATATTTATTTAGCCAGCTAACATGATTCTCACTTTCAATGTAATCATCTAATTTCTTAATAAAATTAGCGTTATTACTTTCAAATTTTTTAGGTCTAAAAGATATTGCCTTTTTTAACATAACATCAAGCTTATTAAAATCTTTCAATTCTAAAATATAACCTTTTTTTACAAATTCGTTGATTATCTGCTTTTGATGATCATTGTGATGTTCACCATACTTTGCCAACCTAGCAGCAGCTATAACACGCTTACCGTACTTTATAGCTCCCAATATAGATCCAACACCACCATGCGTAATTATCAAATCTGCTTCACGCATTAATGAATCAAATTCTGGTGCTGACAAAAAATCAAAAACCTCCATATAATCCGATTGAAATTTAGTCTGACCAGCCTGAACCACAACCTTCTCGTTTATATTTCCCGTCTTAATCTGCTTTTCAACAGCCAGCAAAAGTCTAGAAAAATCTTTATCTTGCGTTCCCAATATAACTAATATCATTAAAAAATCCACCCCCAAAAATCTGAATCAGGGTACATTTTTTTCATACTTTCCCATTGTACTACAAATTTATCAGCAAAATGATAAATAATACTTCCAGCTGAAGTTTTAGTGAATATATTAGCAAATGTCTCTATATAAATAATTTTACTTCCAAAAATCTTACCAATACAACACATAGGCCCAGCAGTATGTGTACCAGTAGTAACAATATAATCAGGGCGATATTTTAAATAAAAAAATAAACTAATAATACAATTTATAAATAATTTAAACGGATAAGAAAGAATATTATGCTTTGTACCATATAATAAATAAGCAACCCTATTTAAATACTTATCTTTTAAATACAAATTAGATTTAGTTTTTTCCGTAACAATATGATAATCAAACTTATCAAATGTAGATTCTAATTTCAATAATTCATCAAGATGACCACCAGTACTTGATATAAACAATACTTTTTTCATATTAACAACTCTTTTCATCAAATAACTCTTTCCAAAAATCAATTACTTCGTCACCAGAATATTTCTTTGAAGTAGTACGAGCAACACTTCCCATTTTAGCCCTTAGTTCTTTATCTTCCATTAGTTTAAAAGTCTTTTCTAAGTACTCATCCACAGAACGATGCTTTATTAAGTAGCCATTTTTTCCATTTTGAATTATTTCCCTTGCTCCCTCGGCAGAGTCAAATGCTATACAAGGGACTCCATGAGACATTGCTTCAATCAATACAATACCAAATGCTTCAGTATACGAAGTCATTAAATATATTGACGAATTATGCAACAATTCATTAATAGATTTTTTATTCTTAAATCCATGCAAAGTAATTTTTTTTAAACTATTTTTCTTGACAAATTCTTTTAGTAAAGACATTTCTGGACCGTCACCAACAATGTCCAATGACCAATCAGGATACTTAGAAACCAATTTCTGATATATTAATAAAAGATCCATAAACCCTTTTTCTGAACTTAATCTACCGACGCTAACTAAACGCTTCTTATCTAGTCTAGATACATATTTAGGCCAATAATCAAGTATGTTTGGAATATATACACACTTACAATTACTATTCAACAACTTATTACTATAAAATCTTTCTAAATCATTAGATACTACAACAAAAAAATCAAGTTTCTTAGCATAACTAACTAATTTATTAGCATATTTTATATTTCCATGATGATGATTGTGTTCCCAGCCAATCTTAACAATAGACTCATTGGCATATTTACCTAACCAATCATCAAAAATATCCCTAGTAGAGATAATTATATCAGAATCTGATTTTTTTATGAATTCAACCATTGTTTTCTTTCTTATTTTTAAAATATTATAGCTTGTCCAACTTTCAAGAACTATATCACGCAAGTTTTTTCGGCTTATTGCATCATATAATTCATTTTTATTAGGAACAACTCCCTCTGTCAAATATTTTATTCTAACTTTTTTATCGACATCAAATGCTGGTTTATCATACAATTTATAAGAAACAACAATCTCAACATCATAACCGAAACTAAGTGAATTGGCTAAAGCCACTACAGACTTTTCAATTCCTCCGTAACCTAAATGCAAACTAAGAATAGATACCTTTTTAACAATATTTTTATCAGACAAACGCACTCCTCCTTTCAAACATAATAATAAAAATACAAAGTAATTAAATTACAGTCCAAAAAAATTATAGCACAATTTTTCTTATAATAAAAAAAAAACCACCTCTATGGTAAGAAATGGTATTAAAACAATTATACTTATTGATACATTCCGGGATTCTGAGGAACAGCAGCTACTGGAGGAACAGCTTGCACAGAAGGTACTGCTTGACCTTGTATAGCAGGTACAACTGGTACACTACCGAAAGTTGTTGCAGTAGATGGAGCAACAGCCGGTGCCGAAGGAGCTGCAGAAATAGGGGCAGCAGATACATTAGGCATAACAGTAGCACATACCCCCATAGTATCTGGAACAACATTTTGCATAGAAGGTACTACTGAAGTTTGTACAACAGCAACACCGCTATTAAAATCGGGAACAACAGCTGCAGACTGAGAAACAACTGGCACTTGTGGTACAACTACTGTCTCAGGCTGAACCGGTATAACAGCAGATGGAGCAACACCATCTACAAATTCACTACCTATAGGAGCAGATGCCACAACATCATTTGTAACAGCAATATTTTCCTGAGAAATAGTATTTACTGTACTAGTATTATTATCTTGGAATACAGCAGTATTAATTGAATCAGTCGGATTAACTCCCCCATAAATAGATACATTTTCATTATTCACAATAGGTTGTGAAGAAAACATATTAGCTTGAGAGGCATCCTGTAAATCAGTGTTAATTGGCATAACATTAGATACATCCATACCACTAGCAGGCATATTCATTTCAACAGAATTTTGAATAATATCTGGCTGAGGTGCTATAGGAGCAACACTTGGTGCTACCAAAGCTTCACTTACACCAACAGGTTGAACACTGCCAGGAACGTCCTCAATATTTTGAGTAGGCATAACTTGTCCGGCATCAACAGTAGGCTGTGCCATAGCCATAGCATTAGCAACACTACCCAAATCGGTAGGAGCAGTCTCGGGTGCTGCTATAACAGGAACTGCAGGGGCAAGATTAGTACTAGCAGTAGCTGCCATAACTGCAGCAGGATCAACAACATTAGAAACAGTGGCAATAGTTTCTACAGGTGCTACACCATTCTGAGCTGTTGCCATAGGAACAGTAGCAATATCAGGAGTTGCCATAGCAGTAGGAACACCTCCCATATTCATATCATCTTGACCAATAGCAGCACCAACTGCCACACCATTATCAGCTGGACTTTGTACATCTTGCCCACCAGCTTCATCCATAGCTTCTTTCATCTTCTTAGACTTTTTATTAGTAACTAACAATATAATCAAAGCCACAATCAGTAAAACAACTCCGCCGGTAATAAGCATACCAGGTAGACTTGTAAACCATGTAAAATCAAATTTCATTATAATCAGACTCCCTCTATTCTTGTACTCTAAAATAATGATAACAAAAAATAATCAGGAATGCAAATGTTTTATTAAACAATTACAAATAATAAAAAATTAGTATAGTCCTTCAAAATATTTCCAAAAACCATTAGAATGTGGATTTATTTTAAAATTCATTTCAAATTTCTTTACAGGGTGCATAAAAGAAAGCCTGTATGCAAAAAGACAAAGATTACTATTATCAATAGGACCATATCTATGGTCACCAACTAAAGAATGGCCACGACTAGAAAATTGAACCCTTATCTGATGATGACGTCCACTTTTCAAATGTACTTCAACCAAGCTTAAATTTAAACCATGATGGTAATTAATCAAATTGTACTCCAATTCAGAATATTTGCCCTTATCACTAACTATAGTATTACCATTATCACCTTTTTCTAATTTATCTATAAACACATCATTTTTCTTTACTTTCCCTCGTACAATAGCTAAATATCTTTTATCTACAGTGTGCTCCATAAATTGCTTATTTAACCTGCTAGCGGCCTTGCTACTTCTAGCAAAAACCATAATCCCACCAACTGGGCGATCCAGCCTATGCACCAAACCTATATAAACGTTACCAGGTTTATGATATTTTTCTTTTACATATTTTTTTACCATAGTAAGCAAGTCTAAATCTCCAGTAGAATCAGACTGACTTAAAACATTTACAGGCTTTTCCACTACAATTATATGATTATCCTCATATAAAACATTTAACTTATTCATTTTTTTCCCATCTTCCATATATTCCACAAGGTAGGACAAGCTCTTCTTCTCCTATGGGTATACCAACTTCACCACATTTTATGGTTCCACCATATTTACCAATCATCTTTACCTTTAAAATGTTTTCTAAAACATGGCAACTAAGACCGGCAGTATAAGAATTTATCAAAAAAAACAATGGATCATCAGATAAAATATCTAAACATTTTTCAATCAATAAATATAAATCCTTTTCTATATCCCAAACCTCGCCATTAACTCCACGACCATAACTTGGCGGATCCATTACTATGGCATCATACTTCTTTCCTCTTCTAAATTCTCTTTCAACAAACTTGCATACATCATCAACTATATATCTAATATTTTCACCTTGCATACCAGAATCTTTTACATTTTCTTTGCACCATTCCACCATACCACGAGAAGAATCAACGTGAGTAACATGTGCTCCAGCAGATAAACACGCTACTGTTGCACCACCGGTATATGCAAATAAATTTAAAACTCTAATCTTTCTACCGCTTTTCTTAATTTTGTTAATCATAAAATCCCAATTTACAGCCTGCTCAGGAAATAATCCAGTATGTTTAAAGCCCATTTGCTTAATATTAAATATCAAACCATTATAACTAATTTTCCAATTTTCAGGAGTTTTTTTTAGATTTTCCCAATATCCTCCGCCTTTATTACTTCTATGATATACAGCATTTATTATATCACTATATTTTTCTAACAAATTACCATTATTCCAAATAATCTGTGGATCAGGCCTCAATAAATATATCTTACCCCATCTTTCCAATTTTTCTCCACTGGAAGCATCAACCAACTCATAATCCTTCCACTTGTCTGCTAATAACATTTTATCACCTCAAAAATACTCATATTATAACATAAAGGAAGATAACAAACTATCTTCCTATTTAATATTTAATTTGAAACATTAAAAATAGCCCCATAAGTTGTTATTAAAGTACCACCATTATATGCCAATATATTGTCACTTTCCAATCCAAGTTCTTCATCTTTCTGCAGCTTATATTCACAAGCAACATCAGCATACTTAGAGCACTGTTCACTATTTATCATTTTATATCTATAAAAAGAATCAGTTGTTCTAATATAAGATGCTGAATTAGAGCCAACATAATTAAAATCAATAATATCAGAACCATAATCGTTTTTAGAAAAGACCACATTACTGCTATCTAGATTATACTTATTATCAGAATTACTTATCTTATATTCATAAATATTACCATCATTTTTCAAAACATAGTACGTTCCATCCTTAGCATTAATAGTACTAACTTTAAGAACGCTTGACTCCTTTAATAACAAATCGTACAAAATATAATCATTATCAGTTTTATTCACCTGTGAAAATGCAGCAACATCTTCATTTCCCCCCACATAATAATAATTATCACCAGATTTTACAACATTCAAATCAAATACAGCAGAAATTGACATTCCAAAATCTGGCTTTCGACAATTATAATCATTAGAATACAGCTGTCCTAAATTGGTTTCATAAATCACGCCGCTTTTAGTAATCATATAATTTCCAATATAAAATCTAACTGCATCAACAACGCCATCTTTTTCACTATATATAGAATCACATTTAAACGAACTACCAGCTATAGCAAAACCACTATGTCTAATGTTCCTTGTTGTACTAGCATACTTCCAACTACATCCTGCACACAGAATAATTATTAATAACAAAACAACAAAATACTTTAACCTCATACTTAGTACCTACCTTACTGATACTATACCATAAATAAATCAAAGTTTAAAGAACTTCTTTAACGTATTAAATATTTCAACAACATCTTTATTATCTTGCCCCATATATTTTTTTAAAGCCAATTCATAAGAATCTTTTTTTATCTTTTTATCCAACAATTTTTTTAAATCTTTTACTACAATATTAATACTTTCTGAATCACTAATTACTTTATTAGATTCCACTTGCATTATTCCATACTTTCTTTTCTTACCATCAATCAAATAAAGAATATTATCAAATTTTCTAGAAAAACGGCTTTTATGCATATTGTTGTAAATCATAACAGAATAGATAAGTAACTCAAGATTCATATCATCTACAGCCACATCATCTAAATATCTAGTTCTAAGTTTTGTAAACGAATTAATTATACTATTCTCATCAATACTTTTATTAGTAAAATTTTTAATATTTAAATTAACTTCTTTTTTTGAAAAATTATATAAAAATAAAATTATTAACCACCACAAAATAAAACGTAATTCTTCACCTGTTAAAAAAATCTTATCAACAGAATTTATAAATTTGTTATTTAAAAATACAGAAATTAAAATAATAACAATGTAAGTAAGTAATTTTGAATCTTCTTTATTAAAAAAATCAACCTCTAAAATATAATTCGTATATACAATATCAAATATAAACTCAAAAATAACTATCATAAATATGTTTTTATTCAAAAAAGAAAAGCCAAATTCACACAAAAAGCCAGATATCATTAAAAAGATTATTATAGAAAAAAGAATATTATGTAAATTACTTATAGCATATTTTTTACGTAAAAAAAGTATAGCCAAGAACAATATGATTCCTAAAAAGCAATAAATCACTATATAGCCTAAGCTCATAATTAATCCCCCCAAGTGATTTATATTATATTAAGTTTCAAAAAAATTACAAGTAATCTTTTCTGCCCAGCTTACGAAGTTTCTCTTTAACAATCAATTCCACTTCAAAATCAGCATTTATTTTATGCAACACCAACAACAAATCTTGTAACTTAACTCTATCCGTATATTGATCCTTTATTATTTCGCTTTCCTTTTTATAATCAAATGAATCCCTAATATTTATATCAATAAAATTTTCTATATACTCCTTTATATCCTGTATTACAAATTCTTTTAATGGATATTCATCAACCAAAAACATACCATAATATCCAGCAACTAAATATCTATACTGTTCTATAATGTCATTCATGAATTCACCCCAAACATATAATAACACAAGTTATAATAGATTTTGTAACAAAACATACATATAAGCTAGTAAACTAAATTTAAAAACAAACAAAAAAATAACATTTTTATATTATTTGTTTACTTTTAGAATATGATATGTTAGAATACGCTTGAAAAGAAGTCGAAGGTGATTAAAATGAAAATTACATTTAGTGCAGAAACAACTAAAGAAATTATTACAAATTATTTTCAAGATTCACTAGATATGAATGTAAATGTACATTTTATCCCACAAAACGCCGACGAAAAACAGAATATGCGCATATTTGTCTGTGGGAAACTTATTGTATCAAATGATATACAAAATTACCAAGAATATCTAAGCACTCATCGCTTAACTGAAATATTTTCAAGTGAACTATCCAAACAAGGGTTTGAATTAACAAAATTAACACTCTTAAAACCTAGAACAACTATTCATAAAAAGCCAAATGGCATTCAAAAAACAGATATAAGTTTTCGGGGAGTCGAAGTAAACGTCTTCAAGCAAGAAAAACAAATTAATCGCAGTAAAAAGAGAATATAAACTTATATATTCTCTTTTTCAATCCAAAATTAATAATACAACTAATTTTCTTTCTAAATTAAGTGACATAATAAAATAAGTTAATTCCAATATTTCAAAAACAATTCTATCTTCTATATAAATGCCTTCAACATTAACAGAAAAACTTTTATGAGGTAAAAATCACCGTAGCTAACTTCACAATAATTATCTGAAAAAAACATAAAGCTATACAAAACCTCTTAACCCAAATTCGGCTAGCAATTAATAATCTCACAACATGCTATAATATCAAAAAGAAAGGATTACAAAATGGCACAGAAAATATTAAATTCAGCACAACTACTTGCAGGAGCATTACTAAAATTTACAAGTGTCTCCTACATAACGTTAAAATTACTAATAGAAGATTTTAAACATAAATATCCTAATGTTGAATTTGAAGAAAAAACAATTTACGAACTACAAAATTTCATACGGCTAAAAAACTGCCAATTTGTTCTAAGTACTAATGATAATGCAATTATACAAAAACAACAATTAATAGAAATGGCTGGTCCTTACATAAAAAATTACTTTGAAACATTCAATATAAAATATTTTACATTAAAAAAAATAGAGGCTTTATCACCAGTTATAGTTGAGGAATTAGATATTCAATTTTCCAAAACAGAACAAAAAATCATAAAGCAATTGGCACAAGGAGGATATTTGTATATACAAACCAATGAAAAACCTGAATATGAAGATTATACAACTATTGAACTATCAACTTTAGGAATATTAAAGTTATTCCAACAAAAGTATCACAATGAAATTACAATTTTTCATAACAAAATTGAGTCATTAAGTTATCCATCAGAGGCTCTAGATTTTTTCTTAATGCAACAAGACCTATCAAATTCATCATTAGAAATTTTAGATTTAGAAAAGTTTGAATATTTTTATTTTAAATATAACAAATACATTCCACTAATCTACGATGAAAATGACAATTTGAATGAAACAAGTGCTCAATTACTAAAAGAATTACTAGTAGCAACAGATACAAACAATGTCTACTTATGCCAGATTTATATCAAAGATGATGATATAAACGTTAACTGGAATAGTATAAATATTTCAAAAATATTAAAATATAACAATCCAAGAAATATACAAATCACAGATTGTGAAAATCAACTCTCATACTATTACAGATATGGATTAATTCCTACTTCTACTGACGATACCCCGCAATATAACATAATCATAGAACAAAACTCAACAGGTTATATTGCCAGAGGAATAATAAAAGCAAATAATAATCAAATATCCATTATATTTAACCCAAAATATAAAATTATTAATGGTGATGAACACCAAAATCCTCAAATATTAACAAAAAAAGTCTAATGCAGACTCTTATTATGCACCAAAACCAAATAAATTATTGCTTTCATATTTTCTTAATGACTTATAAAAAAAGAAAATTGCCAACAATAACCAAAAAACAGCCAACGATATTACAACAATCAAATTTAACAAAGACATTGATTTTATAATTTCTACAGGTATTGCCCCTAACAATAAAGATGGTACAACAAAAATAAATATCAATCGCAAAATCCCAGTAAAGGCTCCACCATGATATAAAGAATTACTTAAAAACATTCCATATAACCCGTTAGAAACATTACTGCCATCCATCAAATAAAAGGAGATACTCATACAAATTAATGAAAATGAGTAAAATATAATAGAAGCTATTATTATCAATAATAATGACGCTAAAATTTGAATAACAGTTAATTTACTATAACATACAAAAATGATAAAACAAATAATCCCAAATAATAAATCACCAACTGCACTAGTAGAAATAGCAGAAGTAGAAACTTTTAAAAGAATATTTTTGGGCGTTAATAAATACCTATCAAAATTCCCACTGGTTATATAATTAGGAATATTAAAAATACCATAAAATAATGAAACAACAATTCCATAAGAAGTGGTACTAAAGCCATACAAACCAAAAATATCAACAGGTCTCCAACCATTTAAATTTCCAACTGTTTTACCAAAATAATACCACAATATTAAAAATGCTATATTATTTATTATCATGCCTATAATTGAAATAATAAACGAGCTTCTTAGCTCTTTTTCATTTTTAAAATTTTTTTTGATATTTAGTAAAGCCAAACTTACACCATTCATTACTAACCTCCATTTATCATTGCTCGAATTTTAGACTTCCTATATAACCATTCTAAAATCGCAGCAAAAACAACAATCCAAAATAATTGTAAACCAATTCTCAAAAGAAACTCATTATTCCAAGTTTCATATACAGTACTAGAAGCAAAATTTATTGCGCCAAATGGACTTATAAAAGCAATAATTTTCATTATATTAGGAAACATTGATATCGGTAAATAACTGCCTCCTAGAACCATGACCACTTTATCAACAACCCAATGAACAGGTCTTATATCTTGAATAAAAAATGACAATACCCCTATGATTCCATAAATTAACAATCCTAAAATTTGACCTAAAATAAACGTAAGTACAAATGTAGGTATAAAAATAATTAGATTTAAATGTGGTATACCAATACATAATGCCATAATAACAGAGCCTAATACGCTTATAAATACAAAAGAATATATGCCCTGTCCTAACACTTTAAAAAAACTAATTGCTAAATAACCAGCCGGCTTATTCATAAACAGCTCAACATTACCACTTTTTACCTCATTCATTATAAGCGTATCTAATTTTCTTATACCTAATGTCATAATGCAGAAATATATGAACATACTCCACATAGTAGTCATATAATTAACACCATTTATACTACCACCGCTTATTTTGAATATATAAGCATACAATAAAAATACAATTAAACATCTAGATACCATATTAAAAATATCCAAAATCAAATGCGTTCTATCTTGTATTTGATTCTTCATAAATATTTTTATTACAGCTAAAGCAAATCTAATTTTTTTCATAAATACTCCTTATAATGCTTTCTAGAGATTCATTATCAATATTAATATCATCAATATCAAACGTTTTAATTAATTGTTCCAGAGCCTTTTGTGTATGTATTACATTAGTGTCAACACTAACAATAATTTGATTTTTACTCTTCTTAGTATAACTCATTCCCGTTGATAAATCCGGAAATTCAGAAAATTCAACATTTGGAGTAATAATAATATTTTTAATTTTGACATAATCATTTAATAATTGCTTAGTAGAAGTATCTATTATTATTTTACCGTGATTAATTATAACACACCTATCGCAAATACTTTGAATATCTTCAGTATCATGACTTGTTAAAAAAATAGTAACTTTTTCTTCTCTATTTATCTTCAAAAGTAAATCTCTTAACCCTTTCTTAGAAACTACATCTAACCCAATAGTAGGCTCATCCAAAAATATGATTTTTGGTCTATGCATCAATGATGTAGCAATTTCAGCACGCATTCGTTGCCCTAAAGATAATTTTCTAACAGGTTGCTTGATAAACTCGTTAAGTTCAAATAAATTAGCAAGCTCTTTTATTCTTTTTTTTATGGCATTTTCATCCATATCATACATAACACCAAACATTTCCATTGTATCTGTCAATGGTAAATTTGGTAACAACTGACTCCTTTGTCCAAAAACCGTACCTATATTGTAAGCTAAGGCATTTCTATCACTGATTGGTCTTAACCCGCATACTTTTATATCTCCACTTGTAGGATATAAAATACCAGTCAACATTTTTATTGTTGTTGATTTACCTGCCCCATTAGGACCAATAAAGGCAACAGTCTCTCCCTCTTCTACATCAAAAGATATATTATTAACGGCTTTAATTGTTTTTTTCTTATCATGAAACAAATTATAGATAAATCCTTTATCTTCATTCTTTAAACTAAATGTATAATCCTTGTTCAAGTTCTTCACTTCAATAATCTTCATAAACACACTTCCTAAAATAATAATAGATTAAATATTTTAATAAAAATACAAAATCACTAATTAATAAAAAATATCAATTAAAAATTTACATTAATTTACATTTAAAACCCCACTTCTACATAAAAAAACAACAAATATATAATAATTGCAATTATAATAACGACGGAGGGAAAAATTATGGAAAATGAAAGAAAAAGTTCAAAAGGAATGATTATAATCATAGCAATTTTATCTTTTGCAGTGCTAGGATTAGTAAGCTACATATGCATTAATAATGGAATTTTGTCGTCAAAAGAAAAAGAAACTAACACACAAAACTCAATGAACTACAACGAGGAAGAAGAGAAAAAGGAAAACACAGAGAAAGAAACAAACGAAGAAAGCAACACAACTACAATAAAAGAATTAGATTTATCTAAATGTATTAATACAACTGAAGTTAAATATAAAAATGAATCAACAAAAGCAGAGAACGATGGCTTAGCAATGAAAATTGCCGACTCAAAAAATGAAGTAATCTTAAGTATTAATTGGGAAGTGTTCGGGTCAATGAGCAAAGCCACTGCCTGGGCAAATGAGACAAAAGATTATAAAGTAATAGGATTTGAAAAAAATGTTCAAGATGTTATGGTTGGTGAATTAGGACAATCAGCAGAAGGATTAACGCTATTCTTCTTAATGGAAGATGGAACAGTCGAATATACACCCATGTTCATAAAACAAACAGACAGTCAAAATAATATCTATTATAAAATGAATTATTACGATAATAAAGATATGTTTAAAACTAGCGGTAAAGTTCCAAACGTCAGTAGTATAGTAAAACTATACAATGTAGACGCATATAATCAAGCTGGATGGAGAACAACAATTGGCGCAACAGCTGATGGAAGCTTCTATGATTTAGGACATGAAATAAATAAATAAAAAAGCTGATTAGAGAAGTGATTTGAAAAAATCTACGCAAAATAAAAAGTGTGTAGATTTTTTATATGTTAAAATTTAAGAAAGGAGAATTAATATGGCAAGAGAGTATAGAAATTTTTCTAGAGAGCAGAAAATTAAAGCCGTTAAAATGGTTTTAGAGAATTAGTTATTACTTGTTGTATGTCTTTCTTAGTATAATGTAAAATTATGAAACGACCTGACGTTAAAAAGAAAAATAAAAACAAAGGAAAATATACAGTTATTACAAAAGATAATGAAACCAAATATACATATGAAAACTAGCTGAAAATATAAGCGTAGATGACATTTATAAAGTTATATTCACTGATACCATTGAAGTAAATTTAGAACTAGGTGGAAAACAAAATATATAATTTTTCATAGGTGCCTATAGTTCAGAAATACTAATATCTTGTATAGGAAAATAACTATATAATACCTTTATTGAATATAATTTACAATTATTAAATAAAAGTAATTATAAATTGAATAATATGATATTACATTCAGATAGAGGAGGAATGTATAAGAGCGGAATATACGAAACAAAAACCGCTGAGGTGAATCTAACGCCAAGCATGTCAGCACCTTATACATATACACACAATCATTGGATAGAAACACTCAAAGGCCAGTTTAAAGATTTCATTGAGAGAGCCGATCCAAAATCTCTCAATGAATTACAAATTAAGGAAATTGATTTAAAAATCAAGTACACAAATTTTTATACTACAATAATAGCATAAAAATTAAAAATAAACTAAAACTACACCAACAAATTATCGATGTAGTCATGCTTAGAACTTTTTATTTAATATAGAAATTTATCAAACCAGTTCTTCTCCACTTTTTTATTTATTTAATATGAACTAATTTAAATAATATATGGAAAAATTAAGTATAGATGCAAAAACAATCCAAACCAAATATGGTATTTGTAAAAAAGAAGCAACCTTTGAAAGGTTATAAAAATTTTTAATCATTATTAATACTAAAATTATTAATAAAATAATCCACAAGAATGAAAACAAATACCATCTAAAAGTAAAAAAGAAAAAACTCCATAATAAATTAACACCTAATTGAAATCTATATATACTAACGGCGCTGCTATTATTATCCTTTTGAGAAATGATATATCTTGATACTCCCATTAATATATACAATATACTCCAAACAATAGGAAATAAAATACCAGGAGGCGCAAAACTTGGCATTACCATATCTTTATAACCGCCAAAGCTTCCAGACAAAAAACCAGCTAGCGCCCCCAAAATTAGGGGAATCAAAATATATTTAGTAATACTTTTAATATCAATATACATTATTAATCACCTAATAATTAATATGCACACATAAAATAAAAATAACCATAATTCAACAAAATATATATAATATCAATTGATTAAATCTTTTATTTTACCTAAAGAAGTAAAATAAATGGATATTTTTTCGCTGGTCAACATATTCTTTATATCAAATTTTTGTTCATCAATTTCCTTTTTTCCTAATACAATAACAAACGGAATTTTTTCTCTATTTGCGTATTCCATACTTTTTCTTACTTTGTTTTTCGTCATATCTATTTCCACATTATATCCCATATTTCTAATATTATTAGCAAGCTGCAAAGATTCTGACTCAGTATCTAACGGAATTATAAAGAAATCTATCTCTGACTTATCAGCAAATATTTTTGAATCTTTTAATAACTCATAAATGGAAGATAAACCAAAACTAATTCCAACAGTTGGATATACATTACCATCGCCTATAAAATCGCCAACTATTTTATCATATCTACCACCACCACCGATACTTCCCTTAATCAAACCGTTTTTTTCGTAAACCTCAAAAACATTACCAGTATAATAATTCTGTCCTCTAGCAAGCGATATGGTGAATTCGCAATAATTATTAATACCTATATCAGATAAATAACTAACTAATTGATTAACTTCACATAATCCTACTTTAATCTTATCGTTATTTGAATCTTTAAATTTTTCAGTCAACTCACCCAGACTCATATAAAAATAATTATTTATATTATCAATTTGATAATCATTTAACCCGATTTCAAATAATAGAGCATCAATCTCTTTATTGGTCATTTTATCTTTTTTATCAAGTATTGTAGTAACATTAGATACTAGATTCTCTGGAACACCACTTTCCATAATTAAACCACTCATTAAATTTCTATTATTATATTTTATAACTATATCAATATTAAGCTTACTAAATGCTCTAACGTACAAAGACAATAATTCAGCTTCTACATATTGACCATTAATACCGACAACATCTGCATCACATTGAGTAAACTCTCTATCTCTCCCTACCCTAACCGGTCCATCTCTAAAGACCTTATTAATCTCATATCTTCTAAAGGGAAAAGATATTTTATTTTTATTTAAAGCAATAAACTTGGCAAAAGGAACAGTCAAATCATATCTCAACCCCAAATCTCGATTTCCTTGATCTTTTAACCTATATATTTCTTTCAAAATGTCATTATTTTCATCATATTTATCACTTAACATATCATAATAACACAATATAGGTGTTTCTATAGATTTAAAGCCGTATTCTTCAAAGACTTTTATTAAAACATTACGTATATAATTTCTTACTCTTTGTTCTTTCGGCAAAAAGTCAAATCCCCCTCTAACATTTTGTATCTTCATAAATATCCACCTCATTTAATTTTTCTTCTATCATATTTAGATATTGCTTTTCTAGCTTCTCTAGACTACTTATGGTTATAAATTCATCTGCTTTATGTGCCGTTATTGGACCAACTCCTAAAATATATTTATTTTCAGAATCAATAAAACTAGCTTCAGAAATAAAGTCACTCATATTAATTTTCTCAGCATTATTTTGAAATGGCCTTATATTACTAATAACTTCAAACTTAGCATCAAAGTCTTGTAATATACTTTCTACTTGTTTTACTATAAATTCATTCTGATACTTAGTTATCGTTCTAAAATCAATACAAACCTCACAGTAATTCGGTACAATATTAATACTAGTACCGCCGCTTATTAAACCAATGTTCATAGTAATAGCCTTTGACTCAATAACCTCTTTTTTTAACTCAACGTATAAATTCTGCATTTTTTGTATAAAGGCAATACAATTTTCAATTGCATTAACTCCCTCTTCTGGCTTACTTGAGTGCGAAGATACTCCACGAAAAGAGACTTTTAATTCTAACAACCCTTTACTAGCATTAACTATTTCATTATTCGTAGGTTCACCAATTATCATATAATTTGGAAATTTCATTTCACTTTTAATTAACTCAGTTATACCAGAAAAGCCAATCTCTTCATCAAATGTAAAAAACAACTTAATACCCTTTGATTTTTTACTCCAATCTATTTGGGCAACAACAGAAAGCATGGTTGCAATAGATCCTTTCATATCACACACACCCAAGCCATATAACTTATTACCACGTTCTTTTAAAGAAAATGGCTTAACTGTCCATTCATCAGAATAAGAAACAGTATCCGTATGGCCTAAAAAACCAATAGGACAATTATCATTAATACTCATTACAAGGTTTTTACTTTTATATTCAGTTATAAATCCAATATTATTTAAATATTTTTCAATATAATTAATAATTTTCTTATTATCATAATCATTGATTGTATTGAAATTAACTAAATCTCTTAATATCTGCCTAGTTTCCACTAATATTGCCTCCCCTAGTTAATATAATTTTTTTTGATAAATCAATTACAGGGAATATCCGATCATTACCATCACCAGTTGGATCAGTTTGAAAAGAATAGTTGCCATCAATCGTACTATAATCAATGTCACCAAAAATACTCCTAAATAAAGCATTAGAGTTTGAAACATCCAATTCAGGTCTATTTTTAATTACCTCAATATACTTATTTATAAATGCTTGCTTCTCATCATAGCTAAATTCCGGAATATAGATTGATTCTCCACTCATTCTTTTTATTCTGTCTTCTTTTTGAACTCTAGCAAGAGCGCTCTCAAAACTTTCTGAATCATTAACAGCAAAGTATCGCATAGCATTAGTACGATATCCTATATATCTATCATCAGTATTTAAATACTCTAATAAAAGCACTCTAATCATTTCACTTGCAATCATTTTGCCTCTAAAATCACTTAAAACGCCTATCTCCTCAATAAACTTTATATTTTCCAAACATTGAACAAATTTTTGTTGTTCTTCTGGAACTTTACCAACAGCTACCAAAAAGCCGATTATTTTTTCTTTGTACCGTGAAGATAATACAAGTGCATCATCATCTAAATATGACAACAATACTTTTCTAGCGCTTTTTATATCCCAGCTTTCATAAAAAGGCGCCCCATTAAATATTTCAGCATAAGCTTCGCCAAATTCTAAAATATCATTTTTTGTTCTTTTTAATTTTTCTATTATATATTTATATTGAATGTCTTTATCCATCCAACAACTACTAATATCTCTCATAATAATCTCCTATCTAATTTTTTTACAAAAAAATGCCACTGCGTGCTTGCAGTAGCATAATAGAGATTATTTGCATTATGCTAGGTACAAGCACTACAAATAGCACTTGTACCTACAACAAATCTAATGTCGTATTAACAAGTGCAGACTATTATGATGATGATTAAATTTATTTGTTAATAATTTAAACATAATAATCTCTCCTCCAACTGAGCAAATTATATCATTTTTTTAAACTTATGTCAAATTTGACAAAAAAGAACACATAATCACATTCTATTTTAATTGTTTATGACGTAATTTTATATACTTATCGGGACTCATATCCCATTGCCTTAAAAACCTTTCTGAAAACAAACCGCTACGATTTTTCATAAAAGAATCCATCAATTCGTTCGAAAAGCCATCCTGATCAACAGAATCTTTTAAAAAACTTGATAAAATACTACCATAAGCATATGTACAATCAGTTACAACATTAATACCACTACACTCACTTAAAAAATCTTTAAGTGACTTTTTATCAGCAAAATAACCTTTCACAAGATGATACAAATCTTTTTTAGTTAAACGCTTGTATTCTCCATCAAGAAGCAAGTTATCAGGTAATAATCCAATAATATATGAAGCCAAAATATAAGTATAATTAATGAAATCAAATTCACTTTGTTCAAATTTTACCTCGTCAAGAAAAATGTTACTTTTAATCATATAATCAAAAAAAAGTAATTCAAATAATTTAGAAATAGTTTCATCAAAAAATGATTCATAAAAATAACGATTGTATTTTCCTACAGATTCATCAAAATTATAAAAATCATAAACATGGCCAAACTCATGAGCTAAAGTTGTCATAGCATTGATATCAAATTTAAGATCACCAACAAAAATATCACTATCTTTATTTAAAGGATTATATGTCATAAACGCTAATAAATCATCAAATGCCCCTCTAGTAAATGTGTGAAGTCTTCTTTCTGTAACAAGTTTATCAAACAGCTTATCCAAAGATATACTTTTTGTAAAATCGTGGAATATAGTAAAAAAATCAGCTTTTGAAAAAACACTATGATTACTACTAACATCATTTGAAGATAACAAATCATTTTCTATACCACCTAGAATTTCATTCATATAATCCACATGAAATTGTTTATTCAAAACAAAATTTCTTAACATTCTTTTTTCAGCAAAACCTGTTTTTTGTAAATATTTTTCATAATAACTAGCTTCAAACTTACATGCTGGAAGTATCTTTCCTATACATCCTAACTTAGAATTTCTAACACTACATAAAGTCTCAATATAGTCAATTAGTGCTACAATTTCGTCCCAACTCTTAGAATTTGCATATTGTTCTCGCGCTACTTTAATTCTTTTATTAAGTTCTTGAATATCATTAACCGACATAATACCCCCCACATATAACAATTGATATTATATCAAGAAAAAAAATAAATTCAAGGATAGTAAGTCTTTCATTTTAACACATTATGATTAATTTATTATAATGTCTTAAGTGTTATCGTTTGAAAATGTCCTAATATATTAATATGTCACTTGAAGTGACTTATGAGAAAGGTTGAATTAAGAATGAATGAAAAAAATAAATATGAAGTTATCAAAGAACTAGTTGAACATAACGGCAATAAAAAACGTGCTGCTTTAAAACTAGGTATTACAGAACGACAAATAAATCGTTTAATAATCAAATATAGAAAAAACGGAAAATCTAGTTTTGCCCACGGAAATCGAGGACATATGCCCGCAAAAGCATTAGATAAATCCATTTTACAAGATATTATACTACTTTATAAGAATAAATACTTTTGAGTTTAGGTTTTTTCCATATTTTTTTATTTGTTTTTTATACAATAATCAAATTAAGAATAGT